>JADFOU010000131.1 GCA_022562655.1 candidate division TA06 bacterium | reverse complement strand
AGATGTAAAGAGGTTTCAAACTGGATCCCCAAGAGGAGGCTCCAGTCATGGGGCTCAATTTTAGTATTAGAATACAAAAAATTTGGGACTTCCTTTGAGAGATTGACATCATAACCAAAATCAAAGATTGGCCCAAAGGGGCTCGTAAACCGGATGCCGGAAGTAAATCTAACAGGATTTTCGAAAAAAGAATGGTCCGAACTCTGCTCGGTGGTGAACTCGATAAAAGGTGTGAAAGGGTTTGAAGAAAGTTCCATTCCAAGACCGAAGAGAAAAGCGTCTTTTTTCAGTTTTGACCGATTGATGTTATAACCGACGTTCCCATGAAATCGGAGGGGAGCCACCCCTTCCACCTGCGTGAGATCCACCGTCACCAAACCTCTCCCTCCCCACTGGGATGACCCATTAGAAACCCCCCAGGTCTCCTCTCCGGTGGGAAGGATTCCATAACCCATAGCGCCAAATTTAAAAGCTTTTGTGGCGGATCGTCCAACTTTTAACCCGACCTCCGTATCCCCGAACCCATTTTGAAGCACCCCATTGGATAACCAATCCCGATTTCTCATCCTCTTCCCCGCTCCGTAGAGTTCAATAGAATGGAAGGGGGTATAGGTGACATCCAGCTGCCCCGCCCATTTGGAAATCCAGTAGGATGGAGGAAAGGAGAAGCGAATATTCGGATTGATCTCTGGTGGAGGTCCATATTTGAAATTCTCCCCTTCCAATACGATGAGGAGAGAACCCTCCTCATGAATCTCTGCTGAAAGAACCCGAAATAACCCTCTTGGGTTGTGTAGAGTCGGCGAAGCCTCCGAGATCTGCAAGAGAGAGAGGAGAACCAGAGGGATCCCTACAATTTTCCAAACGAGCGATTCTCTTCTCTTTTTAACGATTTTTAGAGATAGAAATATATCAAAATTGAAAGATGTTGTCAAGGGAAAAATCTCCCCTCCTCTGAATAACAATTTCTGGAGCGGAGGGGTTTCGGGATCGTTATCGTTCAGTTCAGTTCCGCTCGAACCTCCCCCACCGCCTCCACCATGACCTTCAACTTCTCAATCGCTTCCTCAGGAGTCCGTGTCTTGAGTCCACAATCCGGGTTCACCACAATCCTCTCCGGTGGGATCACTTCAAGGGCCTGTTTGATCCCCTCTTTCACCTTCTCTTTCGTCTCTATCACATGGGAATGAACATCCAATGCCCCTAAACCCAGTTCCTTGGTGAAGGGGTGTTTTTCGATGAGGCGGAGAAGGTCGTAGCCTGAGTTGGACATCTCCAGGGCAATCTGATCTACGGGTAGGTCCAAGATTCTTGGATAGACCTTCTCAAAATCGCCGTAGCAGATATGGGTGATGGTCTTCGCCCTTAAGCCCTCCGTGACAATTTGAAGTCCCTCAATGGCGAGATCAATCTCATCTGGACGGGTGGAGATGGCGGGCTCATCAATCTGGATATATTGAGCCCCAGCCTTTTCGAGATCGAGAGCTTCTTCATGGAGTTGATGGGCAAAGTCGAGAACAAGATCCCTTCGAGTGGGATAATGCTCGTTGAATGACCAGTCGGTCATGGTGTAGGGTCCGGTGAACATCCCCTTTACCGGTTTTTTGGTCAATCCCTGAGCGTAGAGGAACCAGTCAACAGTCATAGGTCCCCTCCTCTTTACCGGACCCGACACTACAGGCTTTCGATAATAGCGGTTACCGTAAGAGCGGACGAGACCTGAGATCTCTAAACCCTCCATCAATTCAGCAAAATAGGTGGTCATATCTCCCCGATAGATTTCACCATCTACAAGAATATCCAATCCCAGTTTTTCTTGAGTCCGGATCACCTCTTCCGTTGCCTTCTTTTCGAGTTCCTTCAGTGCCTCTCGGCTGATCTCTCCTCGGGCAAACTGTCCCCGAGCCTTCTTGATATAGTCTGGCTTGGGGAAACTTCCAATGGTTGTTGTCTCAAGCATGATACACCTCCTTCGCCTTATTGACACCCTTCACCATCAGGACCAATTTCTCATAAGCCACCTCCCTGGGTAGAAATTCCAGACCGCAGTTGGGGCTGACATGGATCCGGTCTAACGGAACGATCTCTCGGATCTTTCCGATCTTCTCTACAATCTCTTCAACCGTCTCCCTTTTGGTATTCCTGGCATCAATGATTCCGAATCCTAAAGACTTGGTGAAAGGTGCTTTTCTCAGGATCTCAAAGTTCTTCTCCCCCATGACGAAGTCTAAACCGATAAGATCTACAGGGAGTTGAAGGATTTGGGGATAGAGGCCCTCAATATCATCGTAATAAAGGAAGAGGGCGGACTTCACCTGGAGGTCCTGGGTGATCTCTCCTATCGCCTCTAACACCAGAGGGAAGTCCTCTTTATTCAGGAGAAGGGCAGGTTCATCAATCTGAATCCAGGGGACCCCCCTCTCCTCTAAAGCCTTTGCCTCCTTGGACAGGCTTTTCGCCAGAGCCATCACCAGTCTCTTTCGATCCCGGTAGTGTTCATCTTTGGAGAGAAGAGCAAGGGTATAGGGACCTGTGAGGACAGCCTTGACAGGGCTCTTCGACCCCTTCTGGGCGAACTCATAATCCCTTGCCGTGATGGGGCCCACCCATTCCAGGTCTCCTTCCACAACTGGCTGGCGGTAATAGGTGTTGGTATCGAAATATCGGATGAGGCCATTGATGGAGAAACCTTGAATTCCCCGGGCGAGATAAGTCTGTCCATCCTCCCAACGGATCATTCCATCGGTGATGAGTTCCACTCCTGCATCAATCTGTTCTTCAATCACCTCAAGGGTAACTTCATCTTCAACCCCTTTCAGATCCTTGAGGGTGATCTCGCCACTATCAAAACGGGTTATGGCGTTCCGAAGTTTCGCAGGCCTCGGACGGTTCGGGATCTTGGGATAATTTCCGATTACGGTAGTAATCATGAAAATAAATTGTTTACAGACTTATAGTATAGCAGAGATTCTGCATTTGTCAAATTCTTTTTCTTCTCCTTATTTTGTACGATCCATTCGTTTCGTTATACCTTACAAAAGGGTCAAGATTTGAGCAAGTGAGTTGTATGAAGGTCGACCCCTTCCGTATACATGAAACCCGTCCACTCCAGGAGGGTGGAATAAACGATTTCCTACACAATTGACACAGAAATCTTAAATCTGAGGAATGTGAGAGGGATGGCATGGGTTGTGAAGAGAATGACTGAATTGATCTCTTCGTCTGTTTTTTTAGGGGTACAGGTGACTCCGGGAGGGTTGTCTGGATGTCCTTATGGATGAACGAATTTCCTGAAGGGAGGGGGTGAAGTCAAGGAAATGACAGAAGGTGGTTTGGGGTTGGGGAGGGTTAGCTGGGGAAAGACAAATTCTTCTAATAGATCAATCGAGAACGTTTCAAAAATCCGATGGGTCAGGGGGGTGGAGCAGCCGAAATAGTACATCATAGAGTCAGCGAGGATCGTCTTGGCTTCTATCGGCTTCTCGAAATAGGAATTATTGACAATCCCTCCAAATGCAAAAGCGGCACTGATCGTTTTATAGCCGATCCCGAGATCTTCATAGGAGACAGCAAAGATATAGTAGGGAGGCCAATTGATGAAGTGGATTTCAATCGGGGAGAGGATAGCCGTAGAATCCATCCAGTTGTCATCCTCTGTATAAGAGATGAGCATGTTTTGAGAGATTTTGTCGAAAGATCCATAGAGAGGGTCAGAAAGTCCGTTATCTTCATTGCCTTCTATGTAGAAACGCTCATGAAGTTGTGTGTAAGGGTCATCCCAGGCAGTCCAAGAGTCTCCTCCTTCAATGTAGACCTTTCCTCCGCTGTCGAGATAATTGACAAAGGCTTTGACCACCGCCATCGTGTCATAGATGAGGGAATGATCCGACGGATTCCCCAAACAGACGAAGACAGCGCAGTAGTTATGTAAAGAGTAAAGATAGGGAGTGATCTCTGTGGTGTAGTCTCCACTGTAGCGATTCTGGTTGAAAGCATGCTGAAGGGCAGGACCACTATTAACGGGGGATTCTCTGTCAGCATCCCAGATGAGGTAATCTTTTGGCTCCACCCCTTTCCCTGAGAGAAGAGAGATGCCCATAGAGAAGAGAATCATTAAAACCCATCTCTTCATCCGAACCGCATCTTTTTTACACACTCCTATGATCGTTGAGATGAAAATTTAAGAAGCCGGGTGAGCCAAAAACGGATATTGAGAGAATAATAGATCTGTTTATTTTTCTTGGCATTTATCCACTCAGTTTCACTATGATTCCGTCAATACGTCAGGAGGGCGACCTGAGTCCACATTGATCGCCCTCTTGAATGTTTCTCAGGGCTGTCAATAGAATTCTCCGGTTTGACTGACAGCCCACCTTTTTTCTTTCCACTTTTTGATGTTTCTTTCCTTTCAAGCTTTACGATTGAAGCCTGTCAGACAGGTACCTGTCATGTAAACATAGCAAAAACTATGCCTCCCCCTCATTTCCGGGAATTTCTTGGTCTAAGTTTTTTAATTTCGAGACTTACCTGATTTTCATCCTGAGGTCCCAAGAGAGGGATTGTGTAGTATTTTGCCCTATTTTGGGGGTAAATTGTATCAAAACTCCCCGCGTTAAGTAGATATAGTTATCTATAATAATCGTTTAAGAAATGGGAAGAAGGAAGAGGAGAGGGATTTCGAAATATTTTCTTTTTTTGATATGATAGTATAAATATGTAACTTATCTTCGTTGGGAAGGAAAGAAAGAGTTTCCTTTTGCCCCAGGCCAACGTCTTTTTTCTTAATCAGATTTTCATTCTACGAAGAGCCTCTCATTTTGTAAATCAGTGCAATTATGAATTCTCATTTCACAATTTTAGCAGAAAGTTGAGGGTTGAGTAACGATACAGGGAGTTCATACTCCCCACGGAGAGAATTACGTAGAGGTCGCATTTCTGTGATTCGAATCATGCGGGCTTGATCAATCAAGAACCTGCAAAAATCAAGGAAACATTGTCCCGTTGAACTTGCGAAATCCCCGGAGGAAATAAAACTTGACTTGTTACCGAGAAGACCTATAATAGACCCCAAACCTTCAGGAAAGGAGTGGAGCGGATGAAGAAGTACATTTGGATCTTATTCATTCTATTTTGGGGGAGAGGATATGGAACCGAACTTTACACCCCCCCCCTTCCCCAGAAGGTTCATCCTAATCTGGCTCTGAAACTCTCCCTGAATCCTGACGAGAGGATCACGGTCTGGATCTTCTTTACGGATAAGGGGATCAAGACCCCAGGGGAGTATGCAAGAGCCCTCCGTTCCATTCAAAGTCTCCCTTATCCAGCAGATTTCACCGATCTTCCACTCAATGAAGCATACATTGAAAAGATTGAGAGATTGGGGGGGAGGGTTCGGGTCCGTTCTGAATGGCTCAATGGGGCGAGTTTTGTTCTTCCCCCAAGGGCGATTCCTCGTATAGAAAGGCTCTCCTATGTTCGAGAGATTCGGGAGGTCGCTTGGACAAAGAGAGAGATTGAAACACCCAGGATCAAGGAGAGGGTGAAAGGGAGAGAAATAGAAATATTTAAAGAAACGGATCCCGCTTTTTTAACCTTTGAGGATGCAGACTATGGAGAGGGTTTAAAGCAAGTGGAGATGCTCAATATCCCAGAAGCTCACAGGAAGGGCTATTTTGGTGAAGGTGTGACCATTGGGATATTGGATACGGGTTTTGAATTGGATACAACGAGCACGATCCATATCGCTCTCCGCCACCTTCGGAAACAGAATAAAATAAAAGGCGAGCATGATTTCTACTCCGGGGACCATCTCTTTTTTAGAAGTTCTTCCGATAGTGGTCGGAGTTGGACAGGGGAGAGTTCTCCTCCGAATACTTTTTCCTCCCTCATCGGCCATCACGATTTGGGAGCCATACCAGGGGAGATCCACTGGGTCTTCGATGGCGATTTCGCTTTTGCCGACCCAAGCCCGGATCCCAATCGAACGGACATCTACCATCTTGTCTCTACGGATGGAGGTTTCAGCTGGTCGGGTCAGGACACTCTTTCGACTGGTCAAGGGTTTTCTCTCTTTCCAAAACTTTCTGTAGGGGATACAACTTATATTGTTTGGC
>JADFOU010000130.1 GCA_022562655.1 candidate division TA06 bacterium | reverse complement strand
CCCCCAGAGCTTCCAGGGCAGCTCGCCGTTCTATTAGAGGCTTCTCAGATTGGAGAATAATCTCCTCCAAGGTTGCAACCCAATTCTGACCTCCCTCCTCATTCCCATTCAGGAAGATGCTCCTTTGAAGTGCCTTTGCTTTGGATTTGGCAGTCTTCTTCAAACGTGCCATCTCCAGAGATAGGACGTCTACAGTAGAGAATTCCGAATCCCCCAAAGAAAGACCGGTGAGAACAAGGGTCATGAAGGGAAACCTCTTTCTCTTCCCCTCTCTGTCCGTGGAGTAGATATATCCTCTAGCCAGATCCTTCTCGGTATAGAATTGAGAAACCCTTTTATCAAACTCAAAAGCGATATGAGAGCCTATTCCCCCCCCCTTTGAGGTTAAAAGGAAAAAGTCATCTCCTCCGATATGTCCGACAAAGCTCCCTTCAGGAGATTGTTCTTCCACAATATCTACAAGAAGCCTGGAGAGGAAGACAAGAACGGAATCACCCCTTTGAAAACCGTAGCAATCGTTATAAGCCTTAAAGTCATTGAGATCGACATAGAAAGCCCAGCCTGATCTTTTCTTGAGTCGATCTTTCAGTTCTCTCTGAATCACCTCGCCACCGGGCAGCCCGGATAGGGGGTTACGAGATCGTTCCCATTCAATCCTTCGCTGAAATGCCTTCAAGTGATTCAGAAGTTCCTCCGGTTGTAGCCAGGGAAGGAGTAGATCTACATCCTGGAGGGGAGCGGCGAGTTTGGAATCCGCCCCTATGAAAATCAGAGGAACTCCTTGAAGGCGGAGGTTCTTTTTGGCTTTTGAAATCTCGTCTGGAAGATCAAACAGGACGAGGAAATCCGGCCCGGATCGGGAGTCCCTTGGATGTTCAAGGTCGGTGTCAAGACTGGAGGCCCAACTCAGATGGAAACCTTCTTCAGAGAAGACCTTCTCATATCTCTCTTTGGGAAGTCGGCCTGCCGTGGAGGCTGACCGGTGAAGTATCAAAATCTTCATTTACAGAATATCATCTGAATACCCGGCATTAATCTCATAGATTCAAATATTTGTAATTTGTGGCCTGTTTGAGAGAATTCGAACTAAAAATTTCCCCCGGAAGAGTATAATTTCCCCTTTCTCTCTACGGTCTGTAGAGAGTAAATCGGAATGAATCGTCTTAAGAGATGTTCGACGATGATAATCTGTTGATTACCAGAAGGGTGGAAACTGCAGGTTAAACATTCTTTTTCACTTCTTCTTTCCTTCGTCCCTTCCAGTCTCTTCTGTCTGTTGGTAAAGTCTTGCCGGTCTCGACTAGACGGCGAAATTCCTTCTCCGTGAGGAACCGTCTCCGCTCACTCGTCCGCTGCTCCCTCACGGTCTTCTCTTTCTCTTCGGCCATCTTCCCTCCTTTCTTAAATTCAAATCCTAAACATCCAATACCCAATAAATCTCAAGCCTCAAATTCTTCTTACGGAGATCTTCGATTCTGCCCGAATCGGGTGGTTGCAAAATTGGGATTTGAGAATTGTCATTCGGTTTCAAGTCTCTGCCCAAGGGGTGAATCGGGCGATTCTATAATTCTGCCCTTGCTTTTCAAGGAACGTAATGCCTCTTTTGCGGCAACCTTCACCCCCCAATCCTCATCCTTTAACATTCTCCTCAAAGGCTTGAGAGCCCTCCGATCCTGGATTTTTCCCAAAACCCCGCACACCAAAGAGCGAGTAATTGAGTCATTCTCTTTAAGCGCTTTGATCAAAGGAGGTACAGCAGGTCTCCCAATTGTTTCTAAGGCTTCTGAAGCAGGATAACGAACTGCGTAAGAACCATCTCCAAGGGCTTGGATCAACGCAGAAATGGATCTTCGATCCTCCATTTTTCCGAGTCCGAAGACTGCTCCTTTCCGAACCAGAAAGACCGTGTCTTTTAAAGCAGTCATAAGGGGCTCAACTGCACGGGGGTCGCCGACCTCTCCTAAGGCCTCACAGGCACTCATTCTCATCCTCCAGTTTTGATGCTGGATCAGTCCGATCAGTAGGGGCACGGCAACACCTGCCTCTTCCCCGATCTTTCCTAAGATATGAGCAGCGAGGCGGGAGGATCCTCGATCCGGATCTTCTTGGATATAGTTTATCAGAGGCTCGACTGCTGGCTCTTTCATCTTTTTCAAAATTGCAATCAAAGTATGGCGCTCCCGGGCACTCTTGGTGTCCAACTGATCAATCAAATAGGGAACGGCCTTCTCCCCCATCTGAACAAGGGTATCTCGAGCAGGCTCATTTAATTGGAGATACTTGATCTCTCCTGTAGAAGCACGGATAAAGAGACTGTCCATGGGTGACAAATCAAAATTCTGACCGTAGACTGTAGACCCTAGACCAAAGATCAACCAAAGTCCAATGTCCAATGTCCAAAGTCTAATGTCTGATTTTTTCATTTTTCATCTTGGTCTTCGCTTCGATCAATATCTACTCCAATTCCATATCTCGACCTCACCCAGAAACCGTCATTCCCTCCATACCCAGAATAGCTGTCTTCTCCTCCGAGATCGAGAAAGAGGCCTATAGAACCGTATTCCCGTCGGAAGTTTCCATAGCCATGGGTGTTTTTAGGATCTCGAACGAGATAGTTGTCTCTCCCTTCCCCATCGATGAGAATCCCAATGCCATTTGCGTTTCCTGCTCCTTGAGAAAGGTCATAGGCGGAGTAGTTGTCATTCCCTTTCTCATCCAGGAGGAGCCCCAGGGAGAGGTCGTGTCCGCATCCCTGAGAGACCCCTTTGGCGACATACTCATCATCTCCCTCGAGATCCAACAGGATCCCGATGGTGAGGTGAGTCCCACACCCCTGTGCATATTGATAAGAAGAATATTTATCATTTCCTTGAAAATCCACGAGGGTGCCCAGTGAGTACCAGTATGAAGAGCCCTGACCGAAGATATCCGAAATATAGGTGTCGTTCCCTTTTCCATCGGTAAGGATCCCGATTCCTCCGGAGGCAAAGGGTCGAATCCCATATCCAAAACCCTGAGAGAGGGAAATAAAGTGATCCTCATAGCGAAGCCAGTCCCGGTACCTTCCTCCTGCATAATAGAGATCGTTCCCCTCTCCATCGATGAGGGCTCCAAACCCCCAGGTGAATCCAAACCCCTGGGAGAGGAAGGCAGAGGAGTATAGGTCATTTCCAGAGAGATCCTGTAAGAGCCCAATCCCAAAGGCTCCCGCCCCCTGAGTTCCTGTATCACCGGAGTATTGATCATTCCCGGATCGGTCAACCAATAAACCGATCCCCAATATGCCCGATCCTTGAGAATAGTGGCGGGCTGAATAATGGTCATCCCCTTCCAAATCAATGAGGATGCCGATACCGAACCCTCCCCCACCCTGGGCATAATCGCCTGCATAGAGGTAGTGGTCGTTTCCGTTGAGATCAATCACGATAGAGATGGGAGATTCTGGTCCAAGGACACCTCCTGCTCGGTTCTCATATCGGTCATCGCCCCCCAGATCGAGGATCAGGGCAGCTTCTCCTTTATAAACAGTCTCACCATACCCCCCCACCACGACATCTCCAAAGTTTGTCCTTTCATAGTAAAGAACATCTCCCTGGGCAATGGGACATTTCACACGTTTCCTCTCGGCTTCGACGATGATCTTTCCTTTCGATAGTTGATCCATAAAATCATCCAGAACAGAAAGGAGAAGAATACCAGCATGAACCATCTTCACACGGTCGAATCTCTGGACGATCTCTAAAAATCGCTCCGTCTTCTCTTCAATCTCCTTTCCCTCAATCCATTTCTCATAAGGATTTTTGTCTGCCCGTTCCAAATCCTCTTCCATCAGTTCCGGGAGGGTCTCCTGGAGGTACTGAATTTCTTCCGAACGGATCAACCGAAATGACTCTTGAACCATACCGGCTGACCTCCCAATAGCCATCTTCAGGGTTCTAAGAATCTTTTGTAATTCTATCCGCTCTGGAGAACCTGGAAGATGCATAAGAGGTGGAGAAGTCTTTATATCCATTTCCTGAGCGACATTGAAAAGGTTCGTTGAGAGAGGATTATCTGTCTGGAGGAGTTTTTTGGCTAATAATTTCGAGTAGTCTATGCTCTCCATAGGATGCTCCATCAACTGATCTACAATCGTTAGGCGAAAGGAGTCGGAATCGGTATAGTCCGTTCGGAAGTGGAGATCTTCCGGTCTCATCTTGATCCCTTTGAGGGCATCGTCCAGAACATTCTCCCAGCTTTGGGAATATGCAAAATTTGCAACCACAAGATTACACAAGATTAACACAGAAAAGAACAGAAGAGATTTCTTTCCCCACCCTCGACCCATTCGGACAGGACAGATACGCAATGATTCTTTATTTGTCATATGCTCGGAATATCCACCACGAAGACACATAGGATATAGAGGAAGATTCTGAGATCTTTGCGACTCTGTGAGATCAAAATCAAATGCCTATGGTTTCTTTGTGCCTTAGTGGTAAATAGATTTTATTGTTTTCTCCGCGATCTCTGCGCCTCTGCGGTGAGATCCCTTTAGATTCTTTCATTTTTCATTTTGAATTTCTTGGATGGCCTGTGGGATTGCGTCCAAAATGTCAGAGGCAATCAACCCATGCTCCGTCTTCTCCCGCACTGCAATGTCTCCGGCAAGGCCGTGGAGATAGACCCCCAGTCTGGAGGCGTTGAGAGGAGAGAGACCCTGAGCGAGAAAACCAGCGATCATCCCGGTCAGGACATCCCCCGAGCCGGCAGTAGCCAGACCGGAGTTTCCAGTTGGATTGATGAACCCCTCTCCAGAAGAGTCCGCAATCACTGTAGGTGAATCCTTCAGAACGACCACGGCATGGAATTCCTTGGCAGCCTTTCGGACAACTTCCATTCGATTCCTCTTTACCTCCTCCACAGGCAGACCGAGGAGGCGAGACATCTCCCCAGGATGGGGAGTGAGAATGAGCGTCCGATTCGGGATCTTCAAAGGGGTCGGATCAAAGGAGAGATTATTCAATCCATCCGCATCAATGAGGGTAGGAATGGTCACTCGTTCCACTACGCGTCGAACGACGTCTCGGGTCTCTTGATGAGTGGAGAGCCCTGGTCCCAGGGCAAGGACATCGGCTCTCTTCAAGAGGGCAAATATCTCTTCTATGGCTTCAAGGGCCAAGGTCCGTTCTGCTGTTTCTGGAAGAGGTTTGGTGATCACCTCTGTCAGTTTCTCTTCCAGGGAATCGTTGAGGCTCTCTGGAATACCCAATGTGACAATTCCGCATCCAGATCGAAGGGCAGAAAGTGCGGTAAGGGCTGCCGCCCCTGTCATCCCCACAGATCCGGCAAGACAGAGGACAGTCCCGAAAGTCCCCTTGTGGCTATCGGATGACCTTCGGGGAAGAAGGGCTTTCACCTCTTCTTCTTCCATCAAAGAGAGGTGAATCTCCTCTTGATCAATCGCCTTTTGAGGAAGTCCGATGTTGATTACCTCAACCTTCTTCGCCTGCTCCCTTCCAGGGGAGAAGAAGAGACCCGGCTTGGGAAGTCCCAGAGTTGCCGTCAGTTCTGCCCGAACACAGGGGCCGGAAAGAATTCCAGTCTCTCCATTTAAGCCCGAAGGGAGATCTATGGAGAGGACAGGAAGTCCACTTTCATTGATGAGGTCAATGACTTGAGCAACCAACCCTGAGGCGGATTCAAGAAACCCTGTTCCAAAGATCCCATCCACCAAAATATCCGCACCTTCTAAATCCTGCTTCAGCTTCTTGAGATCCCGTTTCTCTAAAATCTCTACGACCTCAACCCCAGAGGCGCGGGCGACCTTTAAGTTGATTTTGGGGTCACCCCGAAGATCCCTCTTGCGGCAGAGTAGGTCAATTTTCACAGAAACTCCAGCATTCAAGAGATGGCGGGCGAGGGCGATCCCATCCCCCCCATTATTCCCCTTCCCGCAGACTATGAGGGTTTGAAGGTGAGAAAGGTCACCCATCCGATTCTGGAGAAGGTCAAAGATCCCCCTGGCAGCATTCTCCATGAGAACAATAGAAGGAAGACCAAAATCCTCTATCGTCCTCCGGTCAATATTCGCCATCTCCTTCGGTGTGGCAACTTTCATAAATCTAAAATCTTAAGA
>JADFOU010000129.1 GCA_022562655.1 candidate division TA06 bacterium | reverse complement strand
CTTCCTTCTACTGCTACTGTCGTTTATTTCCTACAACTGCCACTGCCAACTGCTACTGCTACTGTCGTCCTCAGTGTGTCAGGACGTAAAGAACGATATTGATTCCCATTTGAAAGGCTTCTTCTCGTTTCTTCTCCGGATCTTTATGGACGTTCGGGTCTGCCCAGCCGTCACTGATATTGGACTCATAGGTGTAATAGACGATCATCCTCCCTTCATGAAAGAGGGCGTATCCTTTAGGAGGTTTCCCATCGTGTTTGTGAATCTTGGGAGGTCCACTGGGAAAGTCATAAAAGATGTGATAGATGGAATGGTCAAAGGGGAGTTCGATGAACTCCTTGTCGGGGAAGACTTTCTTCATCTCCCGACGGAAATATTCATCCATCCCATAGTCATCATCGGCAAAGAGGAATCCGCCATGGATGAGGTGAGTCCTCAGTCGTTTCACCTCTTTCTCCGTAAAGACGATATTTCCGTGACCGGTAAGGAAGAGGAAGGGAAAGCGGAAGAGGGCTTCATCGGAAAGAGAGACAACTTCCTGTTCCTCATCGGCTCGGACGGCCGTTCTCCGGTTGAGTTCGCGGGTGAGGTTGGGAATGATCGAGGGATCATTATACCAGTCCCCCCCTCCAACATACTTGACCCGGGCGATGGTCAAATTCCCATCGACTTTTGAGAACCCAACCAGAAGAAGAAGGAAGAGGAATCCTATGCACCGCAGAGACACAGAGATCGCAGAGAAAGATCTTTTACTTTTCATTTGGATTTTTTCATTCGTCATTGAATCTATCGCTTTTCTATAATTAACTCCTTTTTAAAAAAAATGTCAAGAAAGAATTAACATTTCCAAAGATGTTAGAGTCACAAATAGGTGACACTCTATCTGAGAAGAATCATCTTCTTAGTAGATGTTGAGTCTCCTGCAAGGAGACGATAGAAATAGATACCCGAAGGGACCCCCTGACCCGAAGTGTCCTTACCATCCCATTGAACTCGATAGACTCCGGACTCTTGACTCTCATCCACTAAGGTTTTTACCAGTCTTCCCGTAATGTCGTAGATCTTGAGAGCAACGGAGCCAGAAGCGGGAAGCATGTAGGAAATCGCTGCAGAATGATGGAAGGGATTGGGATGATTCTGAAACAACTGAAGAGACAATTGCGGAGAGTCATGTTCCCCCTCTTCCACACCTGTAGGAGGAACACCCCAGTGTATGTCCTCATAGGGACCGCTGGGATGGAGGGGGTCGGAGATCTGGCTTCCGAGATAGTAGAACCGGAGGGCATTATCAGCATTTCGACGAAGACCCAAGAGCCACTCCCCAGGACGAAGAGAATCTTCAACTCCTCCATTTAAGGAACTCCCCATCACCCCGGCGAAGACGAAGGAGAGGGTTTCCCCATCAACGATTTCATAAGGACCGTAGGAGTGAAGGAAACGATAGTCAAAGACAGAATCTGCACGATCGAAGGGATGTTGCATAAACCGATATCCCATACTATTGGAGTGTGTTCCAGTCATATACTGGTACTTCTGCTCATCGTTTCCAGGGTCATTGTTCCAATCCCACCACTGGTGAGCATATGGACGTATCTGGCGAGCCGTATCGCCAAAGGAATCAACCCATATGGAGTCAGTGGGAGAAGGAGGAGCGAAAAGGACAATCCCTCCGATGTAGCCAATCGCAAACCCGTACTCACCCTCATCATCTCCCGGCACTGCTGGATTGTCTCCGTCATACATATAGGAGAGATTTCGCCAGAGATATAGGGTATCCCCGTGTAGAGTTATTTCTTCAGGTTCATCACCAAAGACGGTCATCTGATCCAAAACTCCATCTGGGACTTCGAGGGTAGTATCGGGAAGGATGGTCACTTCATCATAGGGATATACGTCAGTAAGGCGACGATGGGGACGATAGGCGGTAGTCCATTCGCCGTTGGTCCAGCCATCATAAGAAACTAAATCATCTATGTGAGGACTGGTCGGATCCAACCCTGAAATATCCGCATCGAAGACCCAGGAGACGAAGAGGTTTCGAAGGGTATCCACAGGATAAAGGGCTTGAGATTTGTCATAGGTAATCTGATATTCATAAGCGATAAAATCGTCGTAGTCTTGATTGGACCATGCGAGAGCCCTCTGCGAGACTTTTATCCCCAGGGGACGGTTGTTACTCGGCAGATACCAGTCATCATACTCACAAGCAAGATCCCAATCGGACCTTATTGCTCCTTCAAAGAATGTACTGTTTTCACTGGGTGCCCATTCATAGTTTCCGAAATCTGCATGACTGACAAGGGTCTCCCCCTGTACGACTGCACCCATCCAGAACCTTCCCTCCCAGAGATAGTAGTTCCCGGTCCCCCCGGGCCAGGCATAGGAGGGAAGTGCCCAGTTGGGATCTCCATAGTTCCCGAAATTAGTGACGATGCTCCAGACCGCACCGAGGTTGTGAGCCCTAAAATCTTGTGGGGGTCTCTGCCCGTAGCAGAAAGGAAGTGCGATGAGGTTAACAGAGAGGCCGAGCAAAACAAGCGTCAACGTTTTCATCATAACCTCCTTTGTTTGAAGGGTTAATGGAGAAGGATCATCTTCTTCGTTTCTTCAAAATCACCCATTCTGATCTTATAGAAATAAACCCCACTGGCAACCCTTCGTCCAAAGTGATCCTCTCCTTTCCATTCGACACGATAAAAACCCGCCTTTCTGGGTTCATTGATCAGGGTTTTGACCACTCTCCCAGATAGATCGTAGATCTTAAGAGAAACATCTCTATAGACTGGAAGCGAAAATTGAACGACAGAGGAATGGGTAAAGGGATTGGGAGAGTTCTGATCCAGTGAAAATCTTGAGGGATAAAGCGCCCGGTCTGGCCCTTCCTCAATCCCAACGGGGAAACCGAAGCAATTCAGAATCCGAGCAATAATCGTATCTCTTCCAGCAAAACTTCCGGCTTTGTGGATCCCCTCGATGCCAAAGGCGAAATAGACGACCCGACAGACTCCAAGGGAATCCACACGGATGGCGGCGACGCTGTCCGGAGAGTAGAGGAAGACGGGTTCGGCACCGCTCAAGGGGGCGATGACATCCTGGGAGGTCTGATTCCCCGCTCCACCTACACCCTGCGTGAGGATGGTAATCCCGTCCCCAATCGGGTCTCCAGTTACACCGTCTAAGATGTGGTCATTGGTTGTAGCTGTGACGAAGGAGGCTCGGAGATAATTGATAAAGAACTGTGAGGCGTAAATATCTTCTCCTATATTTTGTCCTGTGAGGAAGAGTTTTCCTCCGTTGTCGAGAAAGATCATAAGGCTCTCCTGGTCTGCTGGGGTAAGGGTGTTGGTATCTGCATCTCCAGTGAACCAGAACATGGGACGCGAGAAGAGTTCCGGAGAACTGATGGGAAAGACACCTTTCCGATTGAAATCCCATCGGGCATAGGTAAGCCCAAGAGACTCGATGGCAGCAATGTAAAAGTTCTCATAATTCTTCCCTTCGTCATCATCAATGAGGAGGATCTGTCTGGGGGAGAGTGAGAAGTCGAGAATTGTGGGAGACCCGTCTACTACCAGAATCTCCTGCTGATGAAGACTGTCGTTATACGGGAGTAGGGGGAGAACCTCTAACTGATCGTAAACAATCTGGGGGGGGAAAGTGATCCAGATATCGGAGAATGTATAATTCCCTCCGGAATCGGTGGTGGTGGTTTGGAAAAGGTTGCCGTTGATGTAAAGGAGAAGCGTGGCTTGAATATCTTGACTGGTATTGCTATCCTCAACCCTTCCGGTAATAGAACTCTTGGGGAGAGGGGTGAGGACGATATTGTGTAAGGTTGTAGAGTCCTCGAGAAGGGTCACGGAGGAGGTGTCCGGATAATAACCGAGAGAGCGGGTGATGGGGTTATAGTTTCCGGCAGCGTAGCGAAGGGAATAGAAACCTGTGCTGTCAGTCACCGCGGAGCCTCCATTCTCCACCAGTTGGATTCGGGCACCCAGTATAGAATCACCGCTCATGGCGTCAGTGACAGTCCCTTCAACCCACCCAGCCCTTGTTCCATTGAACTCAAGAACGAAAAGACCTTCTGCAATATCACTCACATAGATATTTCCAGAGGGTGTGAAGGGATAGAGACCCCAGGTGGATCCAAGGGTATCATAAAACCCCACTTCAGCGGGCTGGGTGGGATCAGATATATCCACAATTCGAACCCCTTTACCATAATAGGACATGTAGGCGAAGTCCCCGAGGACATAGACATTGTGAATGACTCGATTCGGTTCCGGAAAATAACTCCCTACCTCCTGAATGTTGGAGAGGTCCTGGATGTCCCAGATACGAAGAATACCATTGAGAACCTCATCGGTGGTGAGGAGATACCTTCCATCCTCTGTCGTCCAGACGTTGTGGGTGAAGTTTCCGGGATATTGAAGGATGGCGAGGGTCTGAGGGTTGGTTTTATCTGTCACATCGAGGATGGGAACACCACCAGCGAGATAGGCGACGAAGCAGGTGTCATTTCGGACATAGATATCGTGGGATTGGACCCATCCCCCTTGATTGGGATGTGTCCAGAAACCCACTTCCACAGGGGCAAGGGGGATCGTTAGATCAAGAATTCGGAGGTCCCGGGTCCCTGCCCCATTCATCCCTAAATAGGCGTAGTGCCCATCAATGTAGATGTTATGGGCACCGGGAATGTTGCCAGTTTGAAAGACGGCAGCGGTGAAGGCGGAGTCGGGATTGGAGAGGTCTATGATCTGGATGGGTCCTGATTGATTGACGGCATAGGCATAGTTTTGGTAGGTCTTGACATCTTTGAGGTCTAATCCCAGGGAGGGGACAGTAGAGACCTCGATGGGATTCGTTGGATCGGTTACATCCACAACACCCAGAGCGTTCCCTTTACAGATGAGGGCAAATTCTCTACTGATAGTCGTATCCACATATCCCCAGCAGTCTCGTAATCCTCCTGGGAGCAAGCCGAGGCGGGTGACATTGAAACTCACCTGGCTCTGGGCTTTTGCCGTAAAGAGGAGGCAGATGATCAAAAGACCCAGCGGAATGGTAAAACCTTTGCGTGCCATAAGAAGTCTCTCCTTTCTCACAACGCCCGATTTAGACAGTTACAGGTTAATAAAAGAGTAGAGTGATGGTGATGCCCATAAGGGCACCGACAAGAACCTCAATAGAGGTGTGACCCAGGAGTTCCCGGAGATGGGTCGGGGGGATCCTTCTCTCGGCGAATAGTTCATCTATGATGCGATTCAACACCTCTGCCTGACGACCCGCTGCCCTTCTCACCCCTGCCGCTTCATACATGATCACAAGGCTGAAGAAGAGGGTGACCCCAAATAGAGGGGAAACCATACCCTCTTGGATTCCTACCGCTGAGGAAAGAGATGCCACTGCAGCAGCGTGAGCGCTTGGCATTCCTCCGGGTTCAATGAAGCGTCGAAAATCAATCCGCCTTTCTCGAAAGTAAGTGAAAATCACCTTTAAAACCTGAGCGAAGATTCCGCAGAGGAGAGGAATGACAAAAACCTTGTAAGAACCCATTGAACAGATTCATTTTAAAATGAAAAATTAAAAATGCTAATTTTAAAATGCTAAATGTGTAGTTCTACTCCTCAATGGTCGTTGGTCTTGCCTTTACTGTTCCCTCCTCTGTCTTGACCAGTTCCTTCACCTTCTCCTCGACTACCGAGAGTTTCTTTTCCAAATACTTTGCGAGGTTTTTCCCCTCCTGGTAGAGTTTCAGAGAATCCTCAAGAGGAACTTCACCCTTCTCTAACCGGGTGACGATCTCCTCCAGGGCTCCAATCGCCTCTTTAAATGTCTTTTCTTTCTTGGAAGACATTGATAAATCTCTTCTAAACGACAGCGTTACTAAAAGTTTTGAATTCCGTGATTGGGAAATCGGTACAATGAGGCTACGGTTCCCTTTCCTCAACAATACAGAAGGCTCTCCCACTCTGGAACTGAATCTCTAATTTATCCTCCGGATGTAGAACGGCTGATTTTCTGACGACTTGCCGTTCTGGAAGTCTGTAAGTGATGGAGTACCCCCGAGAAAGGACAGTTTCAGGATTGACCCCATCCAGTCTCTTTTGAATAGAATAATTTCCCGCTTGGAAAGATTG
>JADFOU010000128.1:4067-6144 GCA_022562655.1 candidate division TA06 bacterium | reverse complement strand
CACGCATTTTAGAGGAGTACACTGAGTCTCAAATGACCGCAAGGTTTTCAACAGGTTTCCGCCTCCCCCTCCCCCACCCCCTGCAATCTTTGCCACTTCCCTGACTAAATCCCCTGCCTTGATTCTGGAGGTGAGGTCATTGGTGACGAAGGCGAGAAAGACTGCCTTCCCATTCATCTCACAGCCTAAAACCCCCAGGGATTTCTCTTGAAGCCTTCCCCTTAATTCATCTGCCATCATGCGGAGGGACTCTATCCGATCTGAGTCCACCTTTGAGGTGAGAACTCGAACCCCTTCCACCACATTTGTCTTCCCGACCAGTCTTATTGCTTGAATGGAGGCCAATTTTTCTTCCATTCTTGCCAATCTCTCTTCGGCAACCCTCTTTTCTTCGAGAATCTTCTCAAGCCTCTCCCCTACCTCAAGCGGTTGTACCTTCAGCTCTTCAGAGAGGTGACGAAGGGTCTCTTCCTGTCTCTGGATATAGGCATAGGCCCCTTCTCCAGAGAGGGACTCCACCCTCCGAATCCCGGCAGCCACACCCGTCTCTCCAACCAGTTTGAAGAGCCCCATCTCCCCTGTGAATCGGAGGTGCGTTCCGCCGCAGAGTTCCTTAGAGAAGTCTCCAATCTTCACCACCCGCACTCGATCTCCATATTTCTCTCCAAAATAGGCAAGGGCTCCCTCTCGTCTCGCATCCTCATAAGAAGTCTCAAAGGTCTCAATCACAAGATTTTCCCAGATCTTCTCATTCACAAGGGTCTCAATCTGCTCTCTTTCATCTCTCGATAAAGGGTGATAGTGGGCGAAGTCGAAACGGAGATGGTCCGGGGCAACAAGGGAACCTTCCTGACGGACATGGCTGCCCAAAACCTCTCGCAGGGCAGAATGGAGGAGGTGGGTTCCGGTGTGGTTTCGCATAATGGAAGCTCTTCGGGCAACATCAATTTCTGCAAACACAGGCAGGGATGTTTTTGTCACTATTGTCCCTTTAGTAATCTTTCCAATATGGAGGTTTCCAAATTCAGACTTCTGGGTATCTACAACCTCAATGGCAAAGTCCTCTCCATAGATCTTTCCCATGTCTCCAAGCTGACCTCCTGCTTCAGCATAAAAAGGAGTTTGATCTAAAATTAGAAGTTCCTTATTTTCCACTTTTCTCCATCCCATTACTCGTGCTTCAACTTTATTTTTATTAAATCCTACAAACTTAGATGGTATTATTGACTGATTTGTGATTACAGCTCCGACTTTTTCCCCAACAGAAATATCTTCTCCTACGGAAATTTTTAAAGTTGTTCCTTGTTCAAACTTAGACGCCGCCCTTCCCCGTTCCCTCTGCTCCGCCATCTCCCTCTCAAAGCCCTCCATATCCACCTCTAAGCCCTTCTCCCGTGCCTTTTCCACAACAATCTCAGGAGGAAGACCATAGGTATCGTAGAGTCTGAAGACTTCCTTTCCCGAGATGGAAGGGCGAACTTCCGCCTCAGGAGGATTCGCCCCTACAAAAATCTCATTCAACATCTCCATCCCTCTTTCCAGTGTCCTCGAAAAACTCTCCTCTTCAGACCGGATAATTTGGGAAACCTGCTCCTGCCTTTCTAATAGTTCGGGATAAGCCCCCTTCATTACTTCACAAACGACATTAACTAATTTGTATAAGAACGATTCATAATTGTCATTATCAAGCCTATTTTTCTGTTGAATCCGCTTAATCCGCTGACCCTGCAATGCCCCATTTCTAAGAATTTGCCGGAGAACGTATCCTCTTCCCTCATTTGAAGGGTGTACCCCTTCGGCGAGGGCAAAGGTGAGTCCACGGACGTGGTCGGCGATGATATTGAGAGAGGCTTCATAGTCTTTATACTCCACATTGAAGAGGTTGCAGGTTTTCTTAATAATGGGTTGGAAGAGATCAGTTTTGAAGATGGAGTCCACCCCTTGACAGGCCATCGCCAGCCGCTCCAGTCCCATCCCCGTGTCAATACCACGGTTCTTCAAAGGGAGCCGGCTTCCATCTTCCTGCTGGTCAAACTGTGGGAAGACGAGGTTCCACACCTCAAAATACCGATTGCAG
>JADFOU010000128.1:0-4057 GCA_022562655.1 candidate division TA06 bacterium | reverse complement strand
CCAGGTTGGCAGGTGGGTTTCCCGCACCCCATCTCCTCACCCAGGTCATAAAAGATCTCAGAAGAGGGTCCGCAGGCACCGGTCTTCCCGGCAGGCCCCCAGAAGTTGTGCTTCGCCCCGAGACGGTAAATCCCGGAGGGGTCCAGCCCGATGTGTTCTC
Source organism: candidate division TA06 bacterium (assembly GCA_022562655.1). Taxonomy (GTDB): domain Bacteria; phylum Hydrothermota; class DG-26; order E44-bin18; family JADFOU01; genus JADFOU01. Next base: position 3,897 of record JADFOU010000128.1, on the reverse strand, counting down.
TCCAGAGATCATAAGCCTCGTCGTCCTCTTCATAGACAGAGATGGAAAGTTTCTCTGTCGGGAGATGAATGACGTCAGTGGTGAATTCCCATGACCATTCAATCGCTTCCTTCTTGAAGTAATCCCCAAAGGAGAAGTTACCGAGCATTTCGAAGAAGGTACAGTGTCGTGGGGTTTTCCCTACTTCTTCCAGATCCGTCCCCCGCAGGCATTTCTGAATTGAGACAGCACGAGTGAAGGGGAGGGGAACATCACCGGAATAGTAGGGTTTAAACTGCACCATTCCAGCACTGGTGAAGAGGATAGAGGGATCCCGCTCTGGAACGAGGGGACTGCTCTCCACAATCTGGTGACCTCTTTCAAGAAAAAAGTTGAGGAAGATCTTCCTCAACTCCATGGAAGGGACAAACCGATTCATTGTTAAACGGGCATTTTAAAATTAGTCCGCTTGCCGAGCCCTTCATACTCTCCCAACCCTCGGCCAGAGAGGCGGATTTCATTTTTTATTTTAAAATGAATCATCTCACCCATTTTCCTTGGGCATCCCATGAGAGAATTCGTGAACGACATCTTTGATCACATTATAGGAGAACCCCCGCCGTGTCAAAAAATCAGCCAGCCGTCCTTGGATTACTCCCCTCTCTTTATTCGCCAGGACTCTCATTCGCTTCATCGCTAGGGTTCTCGCCACTTCTCTCTCGTCATACTTTTCGGAATATTCCTCCAAAACCGCATGAATGATAACATCAGACACCTTCTTTTCCTGAAGTTCCAACCGTAGCCCGTAACTCCCCTTTGGACTGCCCTCCATTCGGCTTCTCACCCATTCTCTTGCAAACTTCAGGTCATCCAAGAATTCCATCTCCTTGAGTTCTTTGACGACCGAATCCACAATCTCTTCTTCAAATCCCCTTTCCTCTAATCGTTGTCTCATCTCACCGATGGATCGTCCCCTGAATGAAAGGAGATTCAAACCGTACTCCTTTGCCTTCCGTTTCTCTTCGCTCAGAAGGATTTCATGAATCCTTTCCTCATCGATATCCTGATCCTTCTTGAGTCCCAGCCTCACGACTACTTCTTCATCTACACCCTTGAAGAATTCTCCATCTAAAAAGATGGATCGGCGGTGAGGATGTTTCTTCTGAACCTCAATCTTGGTAATCTTCATAGAAGTCAGCAACCCAGCGGGAAGCAACCCGAATCGGGCCGCCTCCCGCTTCAGGCTTCCAATTAAATTCCCAGAGATTCCCGAATTTTCTTCTCGATCTCCAGAGTTGATTCTGAATTCTTCTTCAGAAAGTCAATGGCATTCTCCCTTCCCTGTCCTAATCGTTCGCTTTGATACGAGAACCATGTTCCTGACTTCTCGATAATTTTCTGCTCCACCCCAAGGTCCAACAATTCTCCTTCTTTGGAGATCCCCTCACCAAAATAAATGTCAAAATTTCCTTCCCGGAAGGGAGGGGCCACTTTATTCTTTACCACTTTTGCAATGGTGCGTCCTCCCACTATCCGATCACCACTTTTGATTGCAGCAATCCTCTTAATCTCAATCCTCACCGTGGAGTGAAATTTAAGGGCAAGCCCACCCGGGGTCGTCATGGGGTTCCCGAACATGACGCCTATCTTAAAGCGAACCTGGTTGACAAAGATGGCACAGGTATTCGATTTACTGATCACACCGGTCAGTTTCCTCAAAGCCTGGGACATCAGCCTTGCCTGTAGCCCCATATGGACATCTCCCATCTCTCCTTCAATCTCCGCCTTCGGCACCAAAGCAGCGACAGAATCGATCACCACTACATCCACTCCCCCGCTTCTTACCAAAACTTCTGTGATCTCCAGAGCCTGTTCCCCTGTGTCCGGCTGGGAAATGAGGAGGTTGTCCAAGTCCACTCCAAGCTTTGCAGCATAGGAAGGATCCAGGGCGTGTTCCGCATCCACGATGGCAGCGATACCCTTTTTCTTCTGGGCCTCGGCAATGATATGAAGGGCGAGGGTTGTCTTCCCCGAAGCTTCTGCTCCGAAAATCTCCACCACCCTTCCCCTTGGAACCCCTCCAACTCCCAGAGCAACGTCGAGAGTGAGGGAACCTGTTGAGATCGTATCCACTTTGGCCCTTGCTCCCTCCTCTCCGAGGCGCATGATAGAACCTTTCCCAAACTGTTTCTCAATCTGGGTGATTGCCATCTCCACAGCCTTTGACTTGCCATCCTCTTGTGCCATCGTCTCCTCCATTCAAAGCCTTGGGTAACCGGTGATTGGTGGAATGGTTAACTTTACTCATTAACGTTCAACTATGATACCCTGTATCCCCAATGGGATTGCCCGGAGTCTATCGTAGATAGGACCAGAAGGAGTGAGGGTAGATTTCATCACCGATATCTCTTTCATCAAAAAGGGTTCCGTTGAGAATTCCAAATTTGTGGGATCAAAAATTCTTGCCCCTCGCTTCACCCTTCCAATTGTAATATGGGGTGAGAAAGGGTTTTCTTCTTTTTTAAATTGGAGTTTCATCAAAGACTCTTCAATCCCTCTTTGGAGTCGGGTCACCTCCTCCTTTCCCCTTTCAACCCCTACCCAGATTACATTGGCCCTTTTCCAACTGGGAAAGGCACCTATACTTTCCAAGGAGATAGAGAAGGGAACCGAAGTCTCTACGGTTTCTTCTACTCCTCGAATCACCTTCTGAACTTGCTCCTCTATCAATTCTCCTAAAAACTTGAGGGTGAGGTGGATGTTCTCTTCCCTTACCCATTTAATGGATGGCGGATTTCGGACTTTGGAATTTGGAATCTCCCACCCCACACTCTGCATCTGATCCTGCACCTCTTTCACTTTCCTTCGGATCTTTGCTGGGAGTTCAATAGCAATAAAAGTCCTCATTTTGAAAAGAAGCAATTAACAAGTAGCATTTAGCAATTTAAAATGCTAATTGTTCAATGCTCATCGAGCAGGTACCGTCTCACAAAATCGAGGGCTCCCTGGGCAGACTGCTCCTTGATCATCCTCCGATCCCCCAAGAATCTGTACTCTTCCCAGAGAGGTTTTCCTTCTCTCGCCAGCCCCACATAGACAAGTCCAACAGGTTTCTTCTTACTCCCTCCTGTGGGTCCGGCGATCCCGGTCACGGACAGACCGAGGTCTGCCTGAGCCATGTTCCGAATCCCCTCCGCCATTGCAACAGCTGTTTTTTGACTCACCGCTCCGTACTTTGTAAGAATCTGCTTTGGGATTTTCAGGAACCGCATTTTTAGATCATCGCTGTAGGCAACAAGCCCTCCCAAAAAATAATCGGAACTCCCCGGCACCCCGGTCAACCGATCCATAACGAGTCCCCCTGTGCAGGACTCCGCCACGGAAAGGGTGAGGCCTTTCATGATTAAGAGACATCCAATCACACTCTCAAGGGTCTCCTCATTTTTTCCCCAGACCCAAATCCCCAGAGATTCATATATCCTCTTCTCCAACCCTTCCAGGACTCGCATTGCCTCCCTCTCCGTCTTTCCCCTCATACTGATTCTCAAATCAACTCCTGTATGTCTTGGCAAAAAAGCCACTTGTCCATTTTCCTTCCCCTTCAAGGTGGTGGAAAGACGCTGGGCAATCTCAGATTCCGGCGCTCCCCAGGTATGGAGGGTAGAATGGAGGAGCACCTCCCCACTGATCTTTTCCTTTAAACGAGGTAATAGCCCTTCAAAAATCGCCTTCATCTCAGCAGGGACGCCGGGTAGGAGAATAAGATCCCTCTCACCCTGTTGAATCCAGAGGCCTGGAGCGGTTCCGAGAGGATTGTCAAGAGGGACGGCACCCCTCGGGATGAGGGCTTGGGACGTATTGATGGAGGGCATCTTCATTCCCCTCTTTTCAAAGTGTTCCCTCACCCTTTCAAGCGTC
>JADFOU010000127.1 GCA_022562655.1 candidate division TA06 bacterium | reverse complement strand
TAAGCTCTCTTCGAGTCCGAGCCTTTCTTCGAGTTTGAACCTCAGAGTTGAAAACAGAGTCGAGGACATGGCAAGCAGTAGCAGGTGGAAAACCCTTCGTATTGGGATGAAGGGAATGGAGGTGAGGAGATTACAGAGGGGTCTGAAAAGGATTGGTTATGCAATTACGGTGGACGGGGATTTTGGACCGATCACCCGAAATGTGGTGAAAGCATTTCAGCGTCATTTCCGTCGCCAGCAGGTAACCGGGGTGGCGGATTTGGAGACCATTATGAAAATTAAAAATTTATTGTAAAAAATCAATGATCCACAAAGACACTAAGTACACAAACTTCAAAATCACGAACCACGAGATTTCACAGATTTTCCACAAGACTTTTATTTGCAAACCGAATCGGAAATTAAATCTCTATGTGATAATCTTGTGTAATCTTGTGGTTTCAATAGGGTGTACAAATGAGGTTCCTCAATTCGATGGGGAAAGGGCTTATCAATCTCTTGTAAAACTTGTGGATTTCGGACCCAGAGCTCCTGGGTCTACGGGGCACGAAAATGCATTGAGGTATCTCTTAGACGAACTCTCCATAGTGGCTGACCGGGTCCAAAGACAGGATTTTCTAGTGCCATTTAACCATTCACCATTTAACCATTTAACCGATTCTTTGAAATTAACCAATATCATCGCCTCTTTTGATATAGAGAAAGGCAATCGGATACTCCTTTGCTCTCACTGGGATACAAGACCCTGGGCAGATCAGGACCCTAATCCAGATAATCAGAAGAAACCCATTTTGGGTGCCAACGACGGGGCTTCTGGCGTCGCCTGCCTTCTCGAGTTGGCAAGGATCATCAAAAATCAAAAGCCTCGATATGGAGTGGATATCGTCCTCTTTGATGGAGAGGATCTGGGAAAGTCCGAATGGCGTGAAGAGGTTCTTTATTCAGGTTATTTATTGGGTTCGGCACATTTCGCGAAATCCACCATTAGAGGTACCGGCTACCGTCCTCAATTTGGAATCCTCATAGATATGGTGGGGGATCGGGATTTGGAGATCTATATCGAAGGGAATTCAAACCAATTTGCACCAGAATGGGTAAGGCGAGTGTTTGAAAAGGCGAAGGGGATTCCCCAATTTCACCCTGAAATTCGACATTTTGTCACAGATGACCACATCCCTTTGAACGAGGCAGGGATCCCGACTCTCCTTCTCATTGATTTTGATTACCCTTACTGGCATACCCTTGAGGATACCCCAGACAAGTGCAGCCCTGAATCCTTGCAAGCTGTAGGTGATCTTTTAATCAGAGTGCTTTATGAGGATTAGTCGTTGAAATCCGAAATTTGTTAAACGAATTTCTACTCTCCAATTTCTATAACGAGTTTCTAATTTCCAATAACCAATTTCCATAAGTTCAAATGTTTACTCGAAATGAACGGATGGTGTTGATCTTCCTCATGGCTTCCCTCCTTGTAGGAAGTGGGATCACCCTCTATAAGCGAGTCCATCCCGATTTTGCTCCCGATCTCCCCATAGCGGTTATTCGTGATGATCAAAGGGACACTACCGAATTTGGCGAGAATGATCCTCTTGCCCAAATCAAACCTGCTCTTCACTCGAAGGGGGCGATACACCAGGAGGAATCTCAGGCTTTAGAAGAAGTGATTCAGAAGACGGAAGATCGGCTCCGGGGTGAATATCCAGAATTTCAGATCAACATCAACACCGCCTCCAAACGGGAACTGATGCTCCTCCCCAGGATTGGTCCCAAGACGGCAGATAAAATCATCGCCTTTCGTGAAGCGAACGGTCCCTTTCAATCGAAAGAGGAGATTATGAAAGTCAAAGGGATTGGTGAGAAAACGTTTGAGAGGCTGAAAGAGATGATTATAGTAGAATGAAAAGAGTAGTCCCGCCTCTGGCGGAAGCAGTAGCCATTCGACTAAGCTCATGGCAGGCAGTAGGAGGGAAAGGAGGAAAGAATGAGGAAAAATGTTTTAGTCTCAGGGGTGCTTCTCCTCTCCATCGTGGGTTGTGGAAGGGAGGTGCCTAAGAGGCACCTCACCCAAACGGAGATCCAGTCCCTCTTCACCCACAAGAATCTGGGACTGGCCTTTCTGGAAGAGGAACAGGCTCAAAATTCGATAGAAGCCTTTCAAATAGTGGTGGAACTGGCACCAGAGGATCCTCTGGGGTATGCGAATCAAGCCCTTGCCTATCTCCGTCTGCGAAAAAAGGAGGAGGCTCTTCAATGGATCCAGAAGGCTCTTCAGATTGCTCCCAATGATCCAGAAGTCCATCTCATCATGGCAGAGATTTACGAATGGGGTAAGGAGGAGAGGAAAGTACTGAAGGAACTGGAGAAAGTGATCCAACTCGATCCCGACAATCTCATCGCCCGATATAAAAGAGTCCGTTATTATTCCGGAAGACGGGGTGAGCCGGAGGCATCACAGGTTATCGAGAAGGAATTGTTGGCAATTGCTGAAAGGACTCCAGAAAATATCGCCGTTCTAATGGATTTGGGGCAGGCACACCTGACAAACAATAAACCAGAAGAGGCAAGAGGAGTCTATCAGAAACTGCACACCCTCTCTCAAGACTTGAACCCAGAAACCCTCCAGTATCTCCGGAAAGGATTCGATCTCCTTGAAGCCGGACAAATTCAAGAGGCAAAGAGCCAAATGATGATCTTTGAGAATGTACAAAGGAACACTCCCCGCTATCAAAAAGGGAGAAAAGAGATTGTAGGACATCTCCTCGGCAGTCCCATCGCCTCATTTAGTCCGGCCCTCATGGATCGAGTAGGACAGATATTACTGTCTGTCCTACCGGAGCCTGTTCCGGTTATTTTTACAGAGATTACAGAGGAGGTGGGATTGAAGGATTTCGGAGGAGAGGGGATGGCGATAGGAGATATTGATGGGGATGGGGATCCAGACCTCTATCTCTCCCTTTCCCTGTTCCGAAATGATGAAGGAAAATTTGTAAAGTCAGGTAAATTGGGGAATGGAAAGAGAGGGATTTTTGCTGACTATGACAATGATGGAGATATTGATCTCTTCGAAATGAATGAAGGTCCAAATCTTTTATACAAGAATGATGGAAAAGGAGTCTTTCAGAAGTTGAAAGAGACCTTTGGGGAGGATGGTTCCTCTGCTCTCTTCTTCGACTTTGATCATGATGGGGATTTAGACCTCTTTGTCACCCAAGAAGACGGAGAGAATCTCCTCTTTGAGAACAATATAGACGCCCCCTTTACCGAGATTGCAGGAAAAGTGGGGATAACTGGAGAGAGGGGGAGGGACTGTGCCTACGGGGATTTCGATGATGATGGAGACCTCGATCTGATCGTTCTCTATGAGGACAGGCTTATCCTTTACTCCAATCTCCGTCAGGGTCGGTTCGAGGCGATCTCAGTGGTGGAAAGAGAGGGATTGTCGGCTTGTGAGGTGGGGGATATCAACAATAATGGATCTCTCGATATTGTGGTCACTGGATGGGAAATCCATATCAATCACATCTATATTAACCAAGGAGATGGTTCTTTCCAAGAAAGAGGTTTTCCAATTGGCAAGACCGCATCAGCCGCATCAGGAATCAGCGATGTTCTCCTCTTTGATTTTGATAATGATGGCTATCTCGATATTCTTCTCGTCGGAGAGAATGGAATCGCACTCCAGCGGAATGATGGAAGGGGAGGGTTTATAGATATCTCCCTGATGCTTCCTGAGGATGTCCGAGTAGAGGCAGGGCGTGCCTTTCCCCTACAAAGGGGTTTTGCCGCCAATGATTTTGATTCGGATGGGGACCTCGATCTCTTCCTCCTGGGTGAAGAGATTCACCTTCTCCGAAATGATGGAGGCAATCAGAATCACTGGCTGGATGTCAAATTGGTGGGACTCGGGGTGGGAGCGGGGAAGAACAATGTCCAGGGGCTAGGTGCCCGTCTGGAGGTGAAGGCAGGGGATCTCTATCAATTGAAGGTCGTCACAGATCCCGTCACCCATTTTGGTCTGGGACAGCGAGAAGAGGCAGATGTGATCCGTGTAGTTTGGACCAATGGAGTCTCACAGAATCGAGTCAAACCAGGGATTGACCTCGTCTTTACTGAGGAACAGATCTTGAAAGGGTCGTGTCCCTTCCTCTATACCTGGAATGGTGAGAAGTTTCAGTTTGTCACCGATCTCCTATGGAGAAGCATGTTGGGAATGATCACGGGTAATCAGACTGCTGGGTTTCATGAAGCGGCAGAGGAATATATCAAGATTCCGGGTTCCTCTCTGGTTTCCTGTAGGGGCGGACCTGAGTGTCAGCCCTCTGGGGAGTATCACCTTCGGATCACCCAAGAACTCTGGGAGATCCCCTATATCGATGAGTTGAAATTGATGGTCGTTGACTCGCCTCCCGAGGTATTGGAGGTCCACGTAGATGAACGGTTTCTTCCTCCTCCCTTCCCACCCTTTGAGATCTACTCGGTGAAGGAGAAGATCTATCCGAAGAGAGTTACTGATGAGAAGGGTCGAGATCTACTTCCTCTCCTCCTTGCCCGGGATGGGAGGGAGGTCTCAGAATTTGAAAGGAGTCGGTATCAGGGGATCACAAAGCTCCATGACCTGATCCTTGACTTTAACCCCGCCCCTGGCAGGGGCGGGGTTAACTCCTCATCCAGCATCCAGCCTGTCATGAGCTTAGTCGAATGGCATCCAGCCTGTCATGAGCTTAGTCGAATGGCATCCAGCTCAATCTTTCTCTTCCTATACGGCTGGCTTATTCCCACAGATACGAGCATCAACATCGCCATTGGCAAGACCCATTCCTTTAAACCCATCCTTCCCTATCTACAAGTCCCGAATGCAAAGGGAGAGTGGGAAACAGTGATCAATCCAATCTGGTTCCCAGCGGGGAGGAACAAGATGATGGTGGTAGATCTCACGGATAAGTTCCTGTGCGATGATTATCGAGTGAAGATCACGACAACGATGGAGATCCACTGGGATGAAGCCTTTCTCACCATTGAAGAATCCCGAATCCCGAATCCCGAATCACGAATTCAGATTACAATCCTCTCTCCTTCTTCTGTCGATCTCCACTATCGTGGCTTCTCTCGAGTCGTCCAATCCGATGGTTTCGCCTCCAAAGACTCAACAGACTCCATAGACTCAAAAGACTCAAAATGGCCCTTTGCCTTGCCCCAGTACGATGAGGTGACCGACCTTCCCCTTTGGCGAGATGCAGAAGGATATTACACCCGATACGGGGATGTAACACCGTTACTTCAAAAATCGGATAACCAGTATGTAATTATGAAAACAGGTGACGAAATTGCCCTCTCCTTTTCCGCAGATGAAGTTCCAGAACTTCCCGATGGCTGGCATCGGGATTTTATCCTCTTCACCAATGGCTGGCTGAAGGATACGGAGATCAACGCAGTGGCGGGTGAGACGGTGGAACCCCTTCCCTTCCATGGGATGTCAAAATACCCCTATGCCCCTCCAGAGGCATACCCGGGCGATGCGGCTCATGCGAAGTATCTCCGCGAATACAATACCCGCCATGTAACCCAGGATCCCTTCAAGGACTTCATCAAGACCTATAGTATGAAATAACTGAACTAAACCCATAGTTCTGATAGAATCAAGACCGTTTATTTTTGTTAGTAAAGGCACCCTTCAGGTTGCAACTTCATTTCTCATTCCTATCATTTACGACATTACTGGAAGGCTGGTGGAGACACTCCCCCCAAATCCTTATTTTCTTGACATCTCTACAGGAATCCTTTACTATTTTCCCTACAAGCGTACTTTAACTCCCTAAAGCGGGAGAGAGGAGGAAAAAAGGCAGCAGATAGTAGGGAGTCAATAGGGATCAGGGAAAATATTAAACTTCCGGCACTGACTGAGAAGTTTTCGGGAAAGTTCTTCGGCAAGTGTCTTCCCGATCGGACAGATACCCAAAAGACAAATGACTAAATGTATTCAACCACAAAAGGTAAGAAAGGAGTTTAAAATGAGGGGATTCAGGATATTTATTTTAGGAAATCTGTTTCTTTCTGTACTTGTTATGTTTCCGGATTGGGTGCGGGCAGCCACCGCGAGATACGAGCTTCCACAACCTCAGTCTCAACTAGTGCACCTCTGGAGCC
>JADFOU010000126.1 GCA_022562655.1 candidate division TA06 bacterium | reverse complement strand
TCTTCCACAATAGTGACCTCCTGCTCCTCCTCCTTCTGGCCGCAGCCGAGGAGAAATAGAAAACAGGAAGCAAGAAGCAAGAAGGTTGAAGCACGGAGCCCTCTGACCAGTAATTTTAGGGACATTTTCATTTCCCTTTCACCTCCTTTTTCTTTTCCTCTCCCCGTCTCTCGATCATGTAATAGAAAACAGGAAGAACCAAGAGTGTGAGGAACATCGAGCTCATCAACCCTCCAACAATAACGATGGCAAGGGGTTTCTGAATTTCCGCTCCCGATCCAGAAGCAAGGGCCAGGGGAAGCATCCCCAGACCTGTGGTGAGGGCTGTCATCAAAACGGGGCTGACTCGATGCTCCGCTCCCAGCAAGACTGCCTCCCGGAGTCCCATCCCCTCGGTCTCCCTCAGATCATTGGTATGGGTGATGAGGATGATCCCGTTCCTTACGGCGATGCCAAAGAGGAGGATGAATCCCACCAGTGAGGATACGCTCAGGGTTCCTCCCGAGAGGAATACGCTGAAGACGCCTCCCACCAGTGCCAGGGGTAGATTGAGCATCACCACGAAGGCCGTCCTGGTAGAGCCCAGACTGATGTGGAGGAGGAGGAACATGGCGATGATGATGAAGACCGCCTGGGTCATGAGTTGTCTCATCGCCCGCTGCTGGCTCTCGAACTGACCTCCATAGGTGATGAAATATCCTTCCGGGAGGGTGACCTGCTCAGAGATCCTCCTCTGGATCTCCTCCACAAATCCTCCCAGATCTCTCCCGGAGACGTTACACTGGATCACGATCCGGCGGGAGACATTCTCCCGGTTGATGGTGTTGGGACCCTTCGCCATATGGATATTTGCCAGCCTTCCTAAGGGAACGCGAGGTCCGGTCGGGGTTTTGACCCTCAAGTTCTTGATCTTCTCAAGATCCCCAAAGGACTTCTCATCGAGGCGGAGAAAGAGGTCATATTGCCGCTGGCCCTGGATGATCTGACTCACCACTTCCCCATTGAATGCGCTCTCGATGAAGTGGGCGAGTTTTCCCACCGAAAGCCCATAGCGTGCCGCCGCCTCCCGATCGATCTTGAACTGCAACTGGGGGATCTCCACCTGCTGTTCCACGGCAAGGTCTTCCACCCCTTCAACCTGAGCAACCACGGCCTCGATCTCCTTCGCCTTGGCCCTAAGGATGTCGAGGTCACTCCCAAAAAGTTTCAAGGCGACCTGGGCATTCACCCCGGAGAGCATGTGATCGAGACGGTGCTGAATCGGCTGACCGATAGCGATCACCACCCCGGGAAAATGGCCCAATCTCTCCCGGATCTGGGCTTTCAGTTCTTCCATTGACTCCTCCCTCTCCTCCGGGGAGAGGATGTTGACCAGGATCTCATTGTAGTTGACCCCCTCGGCATGCTCATCCCCCTTGGCTCGCCCCGTCCGGTTGGAGGTGGATAAGACAAATGGGAATTCCAGAAGGACTTTCTCGATTTTGGACCCGATCTTCTGGGTTTCCTCCAGGGAGGTTCCCGGTGGAAGCAGGGCATTAATGACGAAGGTCCCCTCGTCCATAATGGGGAGGAACTCTCTCCCCATCCGGGGGATGAGGAGGAGGGCGGTGGCAATCATCAGGACGGCAAAGACGACCACCTCTCTCTTTTTGTTCAGGAAAAACCTCAATAGGGGACGATAACCCCTCTTGATCCACCGGACCACAGGGCTATCCCGCTCCTGAAGCCGCTTCCCCCGGGTGAGGAGGATGTCGCTGAGGACAGGGATGACGGTTAAGGCGACCAGGAGAGATGCCCCCATGGCCACGGTAACGGCGAGGGCCAGGGGAGCGAACATCCTCCCCTCCACCCCGCTTAGGGTGAAGAGGGGGATGAAGACCAGGATGATGATGAGGGTGGCATAGACGATGGAGGACCGGATCTCATTGGATGCCCTTAAGACCACCTGGGTCGGGCGTTCCGAGGTGGGTGCGTGAAAGTATTCCCGGAGACGACGGAAGATGTTCTCCACATCGATGATCCCGTCATCCACCACCATCCCCACAGCAATGGCAAACCCGGCTATGGTGAAAATATTGATGGTTTTTCCAAACCAGTTGAGGACGATCACCCCCAGGATGAGGGAGAGGGGGATGGCGGTGAGGGTGATGAGGGAGGTTCGGAGATTGAAGAGAAAGATCATCAAGATGATGATGACCAGGACGGACCCCTCAACCAGAGCGTCCTTTACCGTCTCTATCGCTCTACGGATCAGATTGGATTGAAGGTATTCGGTTCGGATGGAGACCCCTGGGGGGAGGGAAGACCTCAATTCGTCTAAAGCCCCCATCACTTCCTGGGTCAGGGTCAGGGTGTTCACCCCGGGTTGTTTCGAGACCTTCCCCAGGGCTGCCTCCTCGCCGTTCAGGGTCCCAGCCCCTCTTCGCCTTTTGGGTTGACTCCCGATCTTCACATCCGCAATGTCCTTGATCAGGATGGGGGTCCCGTGCTCACGGGTGGTGATCACCACATTTTCCAGATCCTCGAGGGTCTGGATCCGCCCCAATCCCCGAATGAGGGCTTCTTTCGCTCCCTGGAGGAAGATCCCACCAGCGGAGTTGAGATTCGATTCGGTGAGGGCCTCATCAATATCCTCTAAGGAAAGGTCATATTGGATCAACTTTTCGGGATGGACGAGGACCTGATACTGTTTAAAGAGCCCACCCTGATTGATCACATTGGCGATCCCTCCTACGGACTGAAGGCGATACCGGACCACCCAATCGTTCAACTCCCTCATCTCCATCGAAGAGAGCCGCCCTGACTCATCCACAACGGCATACTCCACGATCTCACCCAGTCGGGAGGTGATAGGGGCTACGATGGGGGCATCCACCCCTTCGGGCAATGTGGGCGCCACCAGTTGAAGTCTCTCGTTGACCATCTGCCGCGCCACAAAAATATCGGTGCCCCATTCAAACTCGACGAAGATGACCGACAACCCGATACCCGAAGAGGAACGGACCCGTTTGACGAAGGGGGTGCCGTTGAAGGCACTCTCCATGGGAAAGGTGACGAGGGCCTCAACCTCCTCTGGAGACCACCCATGGGCTTCGGTCAGGATGGTCACCCGGGGGTCTTCGATGTCCGGATAGACATCGACGGGCATTTCCGTGATGACTCTGAACCCGAAGGCGATCATCATGACCGCCCCAAAAAGAACCAAAAGTCTATTTTTTAACGAAAAGGCGATAATCTTGGACCACATACCACAACTCCCTTCGAATTGCAGAACCAACGACTTTCTTCAATGAACGTGACCTGAATGATCATCTTCCCCCGCTGGCGCCTTGGATGTCGCTCTGGCGGCGGAGAGTTCATAATTTCCCCGAGTGACCACCAAATCCCCTGGGAATAGGCCCTTCATCACTTGGACATATTGGTCGTCCTTCATCCCCAGAACGATGTTCTGTCTTTTATAAAGATCGCCGTCCTGAATAAAAACGAACCTCTCTCCCCCTTCCTCCAGAACCGCCTCTCGGGGCACAGCCAGGACATCTGAACCCTTCTGGACTACGACAGATAACTCGGTAAACATCTCAGGTTTCAGTTTCTCTTCCTTGTTTTTCACTTCCACCCAGATATGAGCGGTCCGTTTCTCGGGATCGAGAACATCACCGATGTAGGAGACCTGACCGGTAAAGACCTCCTCGGAATGGGAATAGGCCATCGCCCGGATCCTCACGTCTTGTCCATTCTGAATTCTGGCGAGTTGATCTTCAAAGACATCCCCCTCGATCAGGACAATGGAGAGATCCATGATCTCAAAGAGGATGTCCGAGGGTTCTACAGGTTCTCCTAAGGTGACCCGTCTATTCGTGATCTTCCCGGACAATGGAGATTTAACGGGCACCACCGGAGGGGGATTCCCGATGGCTCGGCTCTCGATCTCCACGAGGATCTCTCCCTTCTTTACCCAGTCCCCCAGGTTGGCATAGACCTTATGGACCCTTCCCTCGATTCGGGTGGAAGCAAAGGCACTCCGGTTGGGATGGGCCTTGACGACGCCGTTCACCCGGATCACCTCGCTGATAGTCTGAAAATCGGCCTGTTCCGTTACAAGACCGATATTGGCCTTCGCCTCTTCACTCAGAAAGATGCCCGTTTCCTCTACTCCACCATTTTCAGGGTGTCCTGTTTCATTCACCTCAGGCGGATTCGCTCTCGACCGGACGGAGCCTGTCTTCATCCCGAAGTAGAAGGAGACGATGAGAAGGGATACAAACACCCCCCCACCCAACAGGATTTTTTGTTTTTCCATGATCCTTACCTCTCTTGGTTCACTTTCACTTCACCTCTGTTAACCTGCCTCCGATTGCCTCTTCCAAACGGGCGATGGCTACATTGTGACGAAACAGGGCATCTAAATATGCCCCCCGGGCTTCGACGAACTCTTCCTGAGCCACGACCGCCTCCAAGATTCCGGTCTCTCCACGACGATATGCCCATCGAATCAACTGGAGGCTCTCTTCGACCAGCCCGAGGATCTTCTTCTCATAGGAGTCCAGGACCTCCTTCGATAGATTGTATTCCATATAGGCCGTGGTTACCTCTCTCTCGACAACCCGCTCCTGATTTTCTCTTTCAAAACCGACCGACCTCTTCTCGGCCAAAGAAGTCCGGATCTCCCCCTGATTGCGGTTGAACAAGGGGAGAGGGATCGTCACCTCGGCCCCGAAGGATCTATCCCCCTCCGGCTCTTGCTCGTAAATGGCAGAGAGTCCAATATCGGGGATCCGTTCCGATTTTGCCAACGAAACGGCCTGATCCATCATTCGCTCTTCAAACTGAAGTCTCCTCAGATCCGATCGATGTTCCAATGCAAAATCCTTTAAAAGATTGAGGTCGAGTTCAATTGGATTGTAAATAAGTTCACCTTCGATCTTGAGGGCTGTTTCCGCTGGCCGACCCAGGAGGTTGTTCAGTCTCATCTTCGAGATGGAGAGTTCATTCGCCACCCTCATCTTCTCCAGAAGGGCTCCTTGAAGTTTCACTCTGGCGAGGTTTACCTCGAATTCCGGGATGAGCCCTGCACGAAATTGGGTCCCAGCAATTTTGGCCAACTCACCATTCAAGCCCACGACCTGATCGGCCAACTTCACCTTCTCCTGGAGGAGCACCACCTCATAGAAACCTTCTCTCACCTCCCCTGTAAGTAACCTTCCCCCATCGGCGATCTTCGAACGCACCTTCTCGAGGTTCATCCTTCCTACATTCTTCCGCTTGCCCCTCTGTCCCCCGATCTGAAACTCCTGAGAGAGTCTCAATTCAATCCGGTTCCCGGCGTCGGTTGAGAGGATCTCTGTTTCAAATTCCGGATTCGGAAAGAGCCCTGCACTCGTCAATCCTCCCTCCGCCATGTCCAGACGTTCTCTCAGCGCCTTCAGTTCCAGGTTGTTTTCGAGAGCGATTCTCACAGCGTCCTCAATTGTAATCTCTTTTGAAAGACCTTCTTCCTCACCCATCTGAGCCCATGAAAATTGGCAAAGGAGCAGCGTCACAACGGCAAAGAAAAAGATCCTCCGCTTGTTCCTCATCATCCATTCCTCACGCACTGATCTTCCATGAGTTTGAGAGTAAGACATTTGATATCCCGTACACCTTCTATTCATCTTCTAACTCCATTGATAACTACAGCCGCAGTGAATACAATAGTGCCTATGTCCTATTCCCTGACGCGGATGAGTCAATCAACCATATTAACTTGGAACCTGCCCGAATGGGTCTAAAACCCGACCCTGCGGGGAGTCCCTTAAAGCGAGGGAGAGGTTTCTAAATAATGGGGGAATCCTCTATAGGAGGAGGGGACAGAAGAGAAGAGGGGAATGATTAGGAGGAGGTGGATCCGGCGAGGGTAACAAAGGAGAGATGGGCTTCAGATCACAGGTGACGGGAGAAGAAGGAGCGGATACAGCGGTGAGAGAGCGGTCCTCTTTTGGACTATTGATATGGGTGTTTGAGATAAGGAGAGAAAGCGAAAAATTGCAAAACTCACATCGATCTTCTTCATTGCCATTGACAGGAGGGTCTTCAAGGGGATGCCTATGCTCTTCTGAAGAGTGATTTGCATGGGATTCTTCTACCAGGTTTTCTTCTACATGGTTATGACCAGAAGCGTGATGACTCTCTTC
>JADFOU010000125.1 GCA_022562655.1 candidate division TA06 bacterium | reverse complement strand
GCAACTCTTAGAATCCACTTCGGTGGTTAGGGAAAAGAGAGTCGATGATTCAAATCAAACGGAGAAGATAGCCTTAAACTTAACGATAATTGAAAAAGGTTACGAAAGCTACCGGCAACGAGGGACTCCTGATTTTTTCTTGGATGCATTAGATCTCCCTCCTGAACAGAAAGCAGATTATCGAAAACGGATTTTAAGTTTTGGTCGGGGAAGAAAGGAGAATAATTGATTTAGAAAAGTTATGATGTATGAAGTTTTATTAGATACTTAGATTGAGTAGGAGTGGGGTCAGATCTTGATTCTTGAATTTAAGATAGAATTAGCGTTATTAAGGAGAAATTAATGTCAAGATTGGAGAAATATCGTGAAATTGTTGGAGACAAGGTCATCAAGGAGATTCAGGAGAAGGCGAGAGATCTTCGTGGAAAACACATTTTACATATCAATTCTACTTATTCTGGCGGGGGTGTGGCAGAGATTTTGGATTCCCTTGTTCCCCTGATGAATGATATCAAAATTGTAGCAGATTGGAGAATCGTACATGGTAAGCCAGACTTTTTTACAGTAACCAAAAAATTTCACAATGCACTTCAAGGAGATTCGATTAACTTATCTGAGAGGAAGAAACAGTTGTATATTCAAACCAATGAGATTTTTTCTTCCTACACGAATATCAATCAAGATTGCGTCATTGTGCACGATCCTCAACCCCTTCCTTTAATTAAATTTTTTGAAAAGAAGCAACCCTGGATTTGGAGATGCCATATAGATCTATCCAAACCGAACGGAGATTTATGGAAATTCCTGAGTGATTTCATTATTCAATATAATATGGTTATTATTTCTAATAAGAACTATAAGAAAAATGGGCTGTCCGTGGAACAAAGGATAGTTAACCCCGCCATCGACCCTCTATCAACCAAAAATAAAGAGATTTCTGACGCTACAATTTCAAAATATCTCAGGAAGTTCGGGGTCCCTTTAGACAAACCCCTAATTACCCAAATTTCAAGATTCGATAAATGGAAAGACCCGGAGGGTGTGATTGATGTATATAAAAAAGTAAAAACAAAAGTGGACTGTAGATTGATATTATGCGGGAACATGGCGTCCGATGATCCTGAAGGCTTAGAGATTTTTCAAAAAACAGAAAGAAAAGCAAGAAGCTTAGTAAAGAAAGGAGATATTATCCTCGTGAGAGAGCCAGCGAGTTCCAATTACATCTTCATCAATTCCCTCCAGAGGAAATCTTCAGTGATTATACAAAAATCAACAAAGGAAGGGTTTGGACTCACTGTAACGGAAGCCTTGTGGAAAGGAACACCTGTTGTGGGTTCCAATGTAGGCGGCATTCCCCTTCAAATGACAGATGGAGAGAACGGATTTCTGGTTGATTCTTGGGACGCGAAAGGATTTGCGGAGAGAATTATAGAATTGCTGAAGAACCCTGATTTAGCCAATAAAATGGGCAAAAAAGCGATAGAGAGTGTCAGAAAGAAATTTCTCATTACACGATTGTTGTCGAATTATTTGGATTTATTCAATCATTTACTATTTAGATAAACTGAGTAGGTATTACATTCCTAAAAGTAAACTTGTCATATATTTTCCTCACTGTTGTTGGTAAGAGAGAGTAATGCTAAGTCTAACAAGAAGGTACTGGCATCGTATTACTTCTGTGTTGATACTCTGGATGGCCGTAGCAATATGCCTTACATTATTCCTCAGACAAAATCAGGGACATCTTGTATATGTCCTTGATGATCCTTACATCCATATGGCAATCGCAAATTATGTAGTTGACCAGTCAGAGACAGATCTTTTAATTGAGATTCTTAAGACCTTCTCATCTTTTCTTCCAAAAAATATCGTACAAACTGGAGAGTATACTATAAAAAGTGGGTGATCTTAATAGATCACTTAAAGAGAGGGCAACAATCGTTCAGAGAATTCCAAAAGAGGAAATTGAAGACGAGTCGAAGAGAGTGGTGGGATTGAGGTAGATGAAAGAGATGGGGATTCCGGGGATTATTCTAGCGGCAGGGCCGGGGACGAGGTTTTCATTGCCTATGTATAAACTCCTGATGCCTTTTCGTGGGAAGACGATTCTTAATGGGGTGGTCAAGACGGCTCTGGTTTCCGAATTAGAGAGTGTCTGGGTGGTGATTGGTCATGAAAAGGAGATGATCTGGAAGGCGTTGTATTCCTTGCCCCCTTCTAAGAGACTTCATATTATTGAAAATCCGGACTACCTGAAAGGTCGCGCCTCATCCCTGCGATGTGGATTTGAGGCGGTTCCGAAACCAGTTGAGCATGCAATGTTTCTTTTAGGGGATCAGCCTCTGGTGACGGTGGAGTTAATCAACCAACTCATTCAGGCGGTAGAGGAGAATCCAGATAAGCCGCTCTTCTTTCCTTTAAAGGGACACAGGCTAGGGTCTGCGGCTACCAAAATGATTAGTGGGGAGAAGGGGAACCCGATTGTTTATTCCCAGCTTCTTTTTGATGAGTTAATTGGAATTGAAGGGGATAAGAGTGGGTTTAAAGTTGTGGAGAAGTATTTTGATGAAGCGCATCAATTGGTATTGAAGGATTCTACAAGCCAGTTGAATGTGAATTCGTATGAGGATTATCTGGAACTACTCAAGCACGAAGCGTGAAGCGAGAAGCGTGAAGGAGAAG
Source organism: candidate division TA06 bacterium (assembly GCA_022562655.1). GTDB lineage: Bacteria > Hydrothermota > DG-26 > E44-bin18 > JADFOU01 > JADFOU01. The sequence goes on along the minus strand of JADFOU010000125.1, from coordinate 3,505 downwards.
CAGTATGAGAAAAATTGAATTTTATAATCGGGTGGTGGAGCTTTTGAAGGAGGGGAGGGGGTTTGCGGTTGCCGAGATTGTGGATGCAAAAGGCTCGATCCCACAGTCTCCGGATGCTAAGATGATTATCTTCCCGGACCGGTCTTATGAATTTACGATTGGAGGAGGTGGCTTTGAGGCACAGGTGATCGAGGATGGAGCCACCCTTCTTGCCAATGGAGAGAAGAGGCTCTTGAAGACCTATGAACTCACCCCGAAGGATTTAGAGATGCCCTGTGGAGGGGAGGCGACGGTAGCCATCGAAGTCCACCAGACGATGCCCAAACTCCTTATCTTTGGGGGAGGGCATATCGGGAGAATGTTAGGGAGATTGGCTTCGGAGACCGGTGTCTTTCACATTACTGTTATAGATGATCGAAAGGATTATGCGAGTCCTGAAAGACATCCTGAGGTTTCGAGGACGATCCTGACGGACGCCCAATACGAAGAAGGAGTTCCTCAAGTGGATGAACATACTTTTGTTGTCCTTTCCTCACGGTCTTTTGAAACGGATCAACTTCTCATAGAACGATATGCGAGGGAGAAAGTGGCTTATTTAGGGATGTTGGGGAGTGAGAGTCGAAAGAAGAGGGTTTTTAAAGAGTTAAAAAAGAAGGGGATTCCAGAAGAGGCATTGGCGAGAATTCATACGCCTATTGGGATTCCCATCGGAGGGAAGAGCCCGGGGGAAGTGGCGGTAAGTATTTTGGCAGAATTGATTCAAGTGAAGAATAAGATGAAATAGCGCGAAGCACGAAGCGTGAAGTAAAAAAATGAGATTTGAGAATCTTGTGGTTTTCAGAGGAGGAGGAGAACTTGCATCAGGGGCAATCCGTAAACTCATTTTGTCGGGATTCCCTGTGGTTGTTTTGGAGGCTGAGAAACCTACCTGTGTGAGGCGAACCGTTGCCTTTGCCAATGTAGTTTATGAAGGGAAGTGGGAAGTGGAGGAGGTGAGGGGGAGGTTATGTCAAAGTTTGGAACAGTTGATTGAGTCTTTGGAGTCAATGGAGTCCCGAAAATTACAAAGAGAGGTTCCCGTTATGGTAGATCCAGAAGGGAACTCGCTTCCGGAATTGAAACCAAAGATCTTGATCGATGGGAGAATGGCAAAGAGGAATTTGGGAACAAATAGTCGGCAGGCGGATGTAGTCATTGTCCTGGGTCCTGGATTCCAAGCCCCGGAGGATGCTCACTTTGTCATTGAGACCGCCAGGGGACATGACTTAGGCAGAGTAATCATAAAGGGTTCGGCTCAAGAGAATACCCATATTCCCGGAGAAATCGGAGGCTCTACTAAGGATCGGGTTTTGCGAGCAGTCTGCGAAGGGACTTTTCATTCGACCTTTGAGATTGGGGAACATGTGGGGAAAGGAGCAGCAGTCGGGCAGGTGAATGGAGAGTCTGTCACAGCAAAGGTTGATGGTGTTCTCCGAGGACTCCTGAAAAATGGATTAGTAGTTAAGGAGGGACAGAAGGTAGGAGATATTGATCCAAGAGGAGATTCAAGTTATATATATCGGATCTCGGACAAGGCGAATGCGATTGCTGGTGGGGTTTTGGAGGCGGTGTTGAGAGGAGTTATTCAATGCAAAATGCAAAATTAGCAATGAAAAATGATAAACGGATATACACCGCAGAGACGCAGAGGACGCAGAAAGAAATAGGAGAATGAGAAAAATTCAAAGAGGGAGATAGAAATATGAAAAGAGGCAAAAAGCGAACGATTATTATGGCGCCTAAGGGAGAGGTGAGATCTGACATTCTGCGGAAACAGAGTTGGATTTTGTTCAAAGATCATGTTGTTAAATCGTTTCAGAACTTTATCCAGGTGAAAGTTCCGCGTCCCTCACATCCAACAGACAAATGCCAGTTGATTCTCTTCTTAAAAGAGTAAAGAGCATATGAAGCAGATTCGGAGATGGATCCTCAGACATCAAGATTGCTGTGCAGTTCGCTGTCTGCCGAGTTGGACACTATTCAAACAGCATATCTTCAAATCACCGCTTACTCTAATCCAGTTGAAAAATTCGCAAGGTAGAAAGTTTGTCATCATAACAAAAGGATGATGCTATGATTAAACTCACTTCTCTTTCCAGTTGTGCCGGTTGTGCGTCAAAGTTGGGACCGAAGGATTTAGAAAACATTCTTTCCAAACTTTCTCCTGTGGAGGATCCGAGACTCCTCATTGGATCTAATACTTCCGACGATGCGGCGGTCTATCAACTGGATGAGGAGCGTGCCTTGGTTCAGACAGTTGACTTCTTTACTCCGATTGTGGATGATCCTTATACCTACGGTCAGATTGCAGCGACGAATGCCCTCTCAGATGTCTATGCCATGGGGGGGACCCCTTTGACAGCCCTCAATATTGTTGGAATCCCTGAGGATAAGGTGACTCCGGATGTAGCTCTGGAGATTTTGAAGGGAGGAGCGGATAAGGTGAAAGAGGCAGGAGCCCTTCTTGTAGGTGGGCATTCGATCCGGGCACAGGAACCCATCTATGGACTCTCTGTGACTGGAATCGTCCATCCCAAGAAGGTTCTTTCAAATGCCTCAGCGAAGGAAGGGGATCTTCTCATTCTGACAAAACCTTTGGGAACAGGGGTGATTACAACGGCGATTAAACGAGAAAAGGCAGCACCTGATCAGGTTGAAGAAGCGGTGAGGTCAATGACCGCTCTGAATAAAGTTGGTCATCTACTCTCAGAGAGAAGTCTAGTCAATGGGATGACCGATGTAACCGGTTTTGGACTTCTGAGTCATCTCCACGAGATGACTACAGCAAGCCATTTGGAAGCTGAGATTGACTTTGAGGCTGTCCCAGTGATGGATGGTGTTTTCGACCTCATTCGGAATGGCTGTGTTCCAGGTGGAACTCGTTCGAATTTTGACCACGCCACTGATTTTGTGGAATGGGAAGATGGATTCCAGGATGAAGAGAAACTGATTTTAGCCGATGCTCAGACTTCAGGAGGATTGCTCATCAGTGTTTCGAAGGAAAAGGAGAAAGAGGTTTTGGATCTCCTTCAAAAAGAAGGGACTTTAGCCTCTGCTGTCATTGGAAGGATGGATTCTGGGGAGGGGGGGAGAATTCGGGTGAAGCGACACGGAAAATAGAAATCGGTTGTTGGAAATTGGTATAGTACGGCGTAGAGAGAACGCCCGATTCGGGTGGCTGCAATGAAAGATAGAGAAAAAGAGGAGATCAGAGAGCGAAAGGTTTTTTTCAATATTGAAAAGGATAGCCAAAAGGAATGGGGCTGGGTTCAGCCTTGCCCCAACTGTGGGCAGGAAATGGTGGCGGTGGCAGGGAGGAAGGATGCCATCTGTCCGAGATGTGGATATAAGGAGAGTTGTTGTTATTGATTATGGGTAACTGGTAATTGGAAATGATATGCTGAAACCTGCCTGCCGCCTGCCTGCCGGTAGACAGGGCAGGCAGGCGAATTCAGCATGACAGAAA
>JADFOU010000124.1 GCA_022562655.1 candidate division TA06 bacterium | reverse complement strand
CAAGGGTGGTCAAGGTCTGGCCAGCCTTTGGATTCCCACGAACCGCTTCCTGAGCCCTTTCTGCAATCGCCCAACCGCTCGCGTAAGCCTCCAGGCAGCCATGGTTGGGACAGTGACAACGCCGTCCATTGGCGACGAGTGTTATGTGACCCAACTCTCCCGCAGAATAGGTGCCCCCTTCCAGCATCCGTCCACCACTCACAATCCCTCCTCCGATACCCGTGCCGACAAAGAGAACGACAAGGTCATCCTCCCCCTTCCCAACCCCGTGCAGCCATTCCCCCCAGGCGGCGGCCCGGACATCGTTGGTGATCGCAACAGGGAGTCCCAGGACCTTCTCCAACTCTGACCGGAGAGGAACGTCCCGCCAACCCAGATTGGGGGCGAAGCGCACGATCCCTGCGGCAGGGTCCAACTGCCCCGGAACGCCAATGCCCAGAGCCTTTGCTTTCCATGAACCCTCACCCAAACTTTTTTTGACACAGTTCACAATTGCGGCAATGACCTCATTCGGCCCACCTTCCGGACTGGTAGGATGGCGATGTGAAGACAGGATCCGGCCGGTCGCATCCACAAGATCCGTCTCCACCTTGGTCCCTCCAAGGTCCACACCCAATGTGAGGGGGTCAACTAACTTACTCATCAACTCTTCCTCAATATTTGTACCTTTCTCTTTCTTCCCTTGCCTTTGTTTCATGTTCATCCATATAGAAATAAGCGGTAAAGAGATGAAGAAAGCCTGTGTTACCTCTCTTTCGTCAATTCTTCAAGAAGTTGGAGGACTTCCTGGGGCTTCGAGAGACAGTATTTGGCGTGAGAGTGAGCCATTCCAACTCGAATTGTATACGCCTTTTTCGGTAGAATCATGAAAAGGTCTTCGTCCGACCCATCATCCCCTATGGCTAAGATGAAATCAGAGTCATTCTTAGATGTCCAATGGAGTCCAGCCGTCCCTTTGTTCACCCCTGAATTTCTCACTTCCACAATTTTGTTCCCCTGGAAAACCTGAACATCTATGTTGGCAGTAAAATGGACTAAATCGTCTATGAGTTCCTTTGCCCGCAGGGAACTCAGTTCGGGTTCCGCACCCCGATAATGCCATACGAGCGAATACTCCTTCTCTTCTACCAGGGCACCGGGAAGCCTCATTGCATACCTCTCCATCAGGGGTAAAATTTGCGACTTCCAGTCATTGGACAGGGGCTTGATCATCTCCCAGTCCTTCTCCTTCTCCTTAAACCATGTCCCGTGTTCCGCTATTAGCCCCAGAGGGAGCGACCCAAACCAACTTTGAAGGGTCCCTCTGTCTCGGCCACTGATGAGAACCACATCATTTTGAGATTCGTCTGTAAATTTTTTTAGAATATTGATCACTTCCTCTGTGGGTCTTGCCTCTTGGGGCTTCTCATGAAAGGGAACAAGGGTCCCATCATAGTCCAAAAAGATGAGTCTCTTCTTGGCTTTAAAAAAATCTTTTACCAGTTCTTTCGTCAGGGATGGATCTAAGAAACTCGCAAGGCGTTTTTCTTGCTCCTCCCTGATGGCAAGCAGATTGTGGATAAACTCATCTGCCCACCGAAAAACATCATACTCCTTCAACCGCTTCTGCATCACTCCGCTCCGTCTTTTCTGTTCCTCCGGATCCATCTCCAGTGCTTCTTTCAAGGCTTCTGCAATCTCTTCCGGATTGGAGGGGTTGATCAGGAGGGCTTCTCCCAGTTCCTGGGAAGCCCCTGCCATCTCGGAGAGGATTAAAACACCGGTCTGATCTCTTAGCGTGGTAATATATTCTTTGGCAATGAGGTTCATCCCATCCCGTAAGGGGGTGACCAGAGCCACATCGCTCACACTGTAATGAGCCACCAGGGAACGGGGGGGCAAAGACCTATATTGATACAAGACCGGAGTCCAATCAATACTGCCAAATCTCCCATTGATTCTTCCTACCATTTCATCAATCTGTTTTTTCATCTGTTGATAGAGTTCTACTTTTGTGCGAGATGGAACAACGATCAAGATGAGGTTGATCTTTCCACGCCATTTGGGATTCTTGTCTAAAAGGATTTCATAACCCTGTAAGCGATTGAGGATGCCCTTGGTATAATCCAACCGATCTATCGAGAGGATAGTCTTGCAGTCTCTGGTTTTTTTCTGGAGTCTCTTCCTCTCCTTTTGAACCTCTGGGTCCTCTGGAGCCTCATAGAATCTTTGGAAATCAATCCCCATAGGGAAAGTGCCCGCTTTCACCAGACGGTTTTTGTGAAGGATCTCCCCCATCTCGTGGTCCTTCCCTAAGATCCGGAAAAGGCTCCTGAGGAAATACTGGGTATATTCGTGGGTATGGAACCCTATAAGATCCGCCCCCAAAAGCCCCTCTAAGATCTCCCTCCGCCATCTCCCCGGAAGGAGACGAAAGATTTCAAAGGACGGATAGGGAATGTGAAGGAAGAATCCGATAGGGAGATCGGGGACCTTCTCTCTGAGGAGATTCGGAAGAAGCATCAGATGAAAATCATGTATCCAGACGACATCATTTGGCTGAATGACCTCCAAAAGGGTCTCGCAGAAGGTTTCGTTCACCCTTTTGTAAGAGGTCCAGAAAGATTCATCATAGACCGTTTTGGAGGGGAAATAGTGGAAGAGAGGCCAAATGGTTTTGTTACAGAATCCATTGTAGTACTTTCCCACAACATTTTCGGGGAGAAAGACTGGATAGGCATTGAATTCGGCACGGGCTTTTTGTTTTAACTCCTCTCTCCTCTTCTCCTCAATGACACTCCCGGGCCAGCCCACCCAGAGAGACTGAAGTTGGGAAGAGAGGTTGGGATTCGAGGGGTCTAAATAGGCTCTCAATCCAGAGGTAAGCCCACCGATGCTCTCTTGAAACCTCAACTCCCCTTCTTTTTCGATGACGTTGAAGGGTAATCTGTTTGAAACAATAAGAATCCTCATGGCTTCAAGGATAGCATTCTAAAACTAAAAAAACAAGAATTTCATGGTTCCAAATTAACATATTGGGAACTACCCCCTTCATCTTTCTTTCCATTCCCCCTGCCATTAAGGAGTTTCCTCAGTTCGTTTTCCCATTGGAGTCCGACGACGCGGTGAACCGGCTTCCCGCCTTCAAAAAGGAAGAGGGTGGGGACATGGATAATCCGATAATCTGCAGTGAGATTCAAACTCTCGTCTATATTTACCTTGACGAATTTGATCCCTTCAACTTCTCCATTCAACCCTTCAAGGTGGTCCTCAAGGCATTCGAGGATCGGGGCCTGGTCTCGGCATGAATCGCACCAATCCGAATAGAAATCCACAAGGACCTTTCCCGGGTTCTGAAGCACCTCGATCTCAAATTCCGACTCTCGAATGAGCTTCATATTTTCTCAACTCCTATCACTAAAATGCGTAATTATACTCCCATGCAAATCTATGCTGTCTGCCGAATAAGGTATTCCTTTATTGATTGACAGTCATTCTCTGAAATGGGTATCCGGAAGGATACAACATCCACTCCACCTCCCGTCTTGACTCCTCCAGGGTGCTCTCGGGATGGGAGATAGTCACCTCAAACAACATCGCTAAATAGGTCACTTTGAACCCCCCGTTTTTATTCTGTTATTTCGGATCCTTTGCTTCTCCTACCCACTGTCATCATTTCATATCAGAATAAGAGCAAGAACCGTGCCAAAGGAAAAAAGCTATTGAGAGTATTCTCTAACTTGTTTAAAAATATGGAGTTAGAATATTTTGTGGATCTCGTTGATCCTGTCAAATCAAAACTTTATTCCCAATATATTAGGAGCACCACAAAATATTGGGACTTCTCACTGCTTCCTCCTGATCCCCACTTTTCTTATCCTCCCTCCCATGTCCAAGTTTTGAAATTTAGAGATATATCCAAAGTAAGGGGAGGAAACAAACTGAGCCTATCAGAAGGTCCGATTTAGGGAGTTCAGTAGGGAGAGTTGGTGGGTAAAAGTCCCTAAAGTCTAGAGCCTATAGCCCAAAGCCAAAAGTCCAGAGTCATTTGAAAATTGAGACCCTTCCCTGAAAAGAGTGGGGAATAACTCAATGGGTGCTGTCCCAATTTTTAACAGGCAGCTTGACCCAACCCAGTCATCAGCAGAAAAATAGAGATCCTGGCCGCTCTACAAAGGGAGATCGACCAGGATCTTTCAACTACAAGCGTTTACATGGAGCGAGCCTTGTCGATCGCAGCTTTCGCTTCTTTGGTAGTCAATACATCATTCGCAATAAACCGGAAGTTGACCAGAGCAGCAGCATAACCATCCCCTTCGGGTACTTGAGCTGCAGCAGTGGCATCTTTCACGACGGCGATTTCAAAACCCTGCTCCAACAGTTCTCGCAGGTGAGATTCTACACAGAGGTTGGCAGACATTCCCGCCAGGATGACTTTGTCGATCTTCCGCTTCCGCAGTTGCAAAACAAGGTCGTTGGCCTGTGGTCCATAGACCTTATGGGGGCTCGTGATCACTGTCTTGCCGTCTTCAATATAGGGTTTGTAGCGAGCCAGCCAGTCTGCTCCAGAACCCTCAAAACCCTCCAGTGTCAAGGCCCCCTTACGTTCAAACATCTTGATGTTGTGCATCAACCTTTCGAGTGCCCCCTCAAACATCCATCCCTGGTCCGTCGGGAAGTAATAGTGGGGAGAGATGAAGACCTGCATGCCCTTCTTCTTGGCGACCTTCAGGAGGGTCTCTATATTTTCAACCGTGTTGTTCTCGGTTACGTTCTTCCCAACGACACCCCAGGTCACTCCCTTGGGACTCAAGAAGTCGTTTTGAGGATCCGTGATCACAAGGGCCGTATGGGTTAAGTCGATTTCCATTCCGGGTGCAGGAAGCTGTCCGAGGGAACTCACTGCTGAAGCAAAAATCAAGAGGACTCCAAATAGAGAAGCTCTTACTGCTTTGTTGTAAGATTTCACTTGTCTCACCTCCTTTTCTTACACATTTTAAGTGCATATCAATGAATGGATTAGTAAATCCGCTCCTTTTTCACCTCCTTTTCTCCTTCACTTATTTCTTTTAACTTTCCATCCACCCTCTCATCTAAAGATCTCATTACGACATCGGATTGCGAGATTCAACCTCTCGAAAAGGGTGTAACGATAGGGTGACAAAAATAGCACACTTCCCCCAAAAAAGCAAGAATTTTTTTCCAATTTGGAGAGGGGAACTCTGAGGAGCTCGCCTCGGTTGTGTAACAGATTTCACCCTTAAGAGTTTTCAAAACAAGTAGGGGCATCCAATGAACGCCCCTACAAGTGGTTCTAACCTAACAAGACGAGTGGTTTTATCTCAGATGAATGAGTTTCCTCACGGATCTGGAGGTTGGAGTCTCAAAGAGGACGAAGTAGATATCGCTCTTAAGGAGTTCACCTTCATCACCAAACCCGTCCCAAACAACCTGTTTTTGACCCTGCTCCTCAAAAGCGTCCACCAGAGTTCTCACGCGCCTGCCTACGATATTGTAGATCACGATCTTGACAGGAGCAGCTTGCCTTAGACTATACGGTATGATCGTAGTGCGGTGAAAGGGGTTTGGACGGATAAGAGAGATGGAAAACCCTTGAGAGGAAATGTTCGTCCTTTCCTCTACACCAGGGACCACCCGCACAACTGCCGTTCCGACCATGCCAAAAATGCAGTGGAATCTGCAGAAGTAGGGAAAGCTTCCTATGGTGGTAAAGGCCCACTCGAAGGTGCCCCCGGGGCCGAGATTCGGTGAATCCCAGGTTCCATCCAAGACGCAACTTGTACCGCTGGTGCTGGTATGGAGTAATGCACCATTGTTTGTCCACCGGATCGTGTCTCCCGGGTTCACCGTCACCGAATCGGGCGAGAAGAAAGAGTCGAGAATCTGTACCGGAACGATCGTAGCGTGGGAAGTGGGAATCCCCAAGAGAACGAATGCGACCAAGACTCCCAAAAACCGATTAGAAATCTTCATAGTTCACCTCCTTTCCTATTTTTCATTTATGAATGAAGAAACTATTCTCCCCAGGGTAGTAACACGATGTTCCCCATAACCTCATTATTGGAGATCAGTCGATGTGCTTCTGCCGCTTGGCTCAACGGAAGCGTGCGGTCGAGTAAGGGTTTGATTCGGCCAGAACGAACATGATCCATTCCCCACTTGAGATCCTCTATGTCGCTAGCCATCGACCCACGCAGCTTTTTCTGAGCAAAGAATAAGCTTCGAATGTCGAACTTGACTTCAGGACCGGCCGAAAAGCCAAAGGCAACAATCACGCCCA
>JADFOU010000123.1 GCA_022562655.1 candidate division TA06 bacterium | reverse complement strand
TTCAATCACTTTTCTTTTTTTCAGGTCAAGAATTGAGACTTGATCGTCCCTGCTGTTGGCAATAAAAACTCGCTTTCCATCCGGGTGAATGAGAATCCCAATCGGAACTGTGCCTGTATCGATTCGTGCTATCTCTTTGCGCTTTTCAGTATCGAAGAAGGAAATGCTTCCCTCCCTGGCATTAGAAACCAAAACGATTTTCCCGTTTGGGGTGAACTTGAGGCGGATGGGAAATTCTCCAGTGGGAAGGATTGTGTCGACTTCCAAAGATCTCACATTGATGATGGCAAGGTCATCTCCTGCACGATTTGCAACCCAGACCTCCTTTCCATCCGGAGAGATGTCAATCCCCTCTGGGCCCTGACCCACTGGGATCTGGTGAATGGAGGCGGATGGAATATGGATGGCTGTGACGGTTCCCGAATGAATGTTTGCCGTGAAGATCCACTCCATATCCGGAGAGAGGACGAGCATATGGGTCAATTCCTGGTGGGTCTTCAAGACCTTCACAATTTCTTCGGTTTTGAGGTCGATCACCAGAACCGCCTGGTTCTCTTCACAGGTAACCACCAGGTGCTTTCCATCCTTTGTAACAGCAATTCCGTGAGGGCGTTGGTACTCACCGAGGTTGATCTTTCGGAGTTCCTTTCGGTTCAGGATGTCAATGACGGAAAGGGAATTTCCCGGGGATTGTGCTCCGTAATTTACCACGTAAGCAATCCTGCCATCGGGTGCGACTGCAACCTCGTGGGGACCGACTCCCGTATTTGCTTTTCCCAGGATTCTTAGACTGATAGGATCCACAAAGGCAATGGTATTCTCGGATTTGTTGAGGACGAGTAACACGGGCTCTGATTTAGGAGCACTTGAAAGAAGAGACAATAAAAGGATAAATATCATTTTGCTTCGAAGTAGTAGATTAAACTTACACCCGGAATGGGTAAGAATGCATCACCTTCGTTCTCTCTGAGAAATAGCGTGAAGGGTAATTCAATAGAACCGTTGATTCCTTTGTTGGGCTGACCTACTTCGATACCAATTCCCAACCCTATGTGGTAATCAAAAAGGGTTTCTCGACGCACGGTATTTAGGATTTGAGGGGAGGGCTCTATACAACAGGAATAGACCCTTTCATTTCTTACGAATATTCCGATACCCGCTACTCCATAGAGGCGAGAGGTCTTTGTCCTGCTGAAAGTTCGAAGAAACTCCCACCCCAGATTAAAATGCAAATCACCATCATCAACCCACAATCCCCCTCCAAAATGAAGTCCTAAATGGTCTTCAAAGTGTTGGCGGTAGGCGATTCCAACGCCAGAGATTGTTCCAGCAGTCAACCCGATGCCTTTCTGAGCAAGGACTCCCTCCTCACTTAGAAGAGTTTGGGGTATGAGGAGAAAAGATATCAGTAGGATGAGAAGGACTTCAAGAAGAGTCTTCTTCATCTAAAATAATAGATAAGGTTTACACTCGGGATGGGAACAATTTTCCAGTCACTCCACGTGCTGATCTCATCGTCTCTCCAGAATTTGTTAAATTCTCTCTGGAAGACAAATGGCAGTTCGAAGGAACCACTGATCCCTTTGACAGGTTGACCAATCTCCATCCCGATTCCTACACCCAGAAATAAAGTATTCAGATGGTTTAGAAAATTTTGAGTGGTCAGGTAAGTGTATGTTGAGTCAACGAACTCATAAACAATCGTTTGATGTTTTTCCCTTGATCCATGATATGCAACTCCACCCATGCCGTAAAATCGACTACTCTTAGATCGATCAAAAGTTCTGAGAGCCACTAAACCCATATTAAAGTCGAGATCCCTATTATTCCCCCAGATACCGCCACCGATTTGGAATCCCCATCGATTTTCAAAGTGCTGGCGATATGCGAGTCCGATTCCCGAGAGAGCTCCGGCAGTGAGTCCCAGACCTTTCTGTGACAATATCCCCTCCTCTCCGTAAATGTTTTGGAGAGGAACGAGGAGAAAGCCAAGACACAGCATTAGCCCCATTCCGCGTCCCATTTTTTCCTCCAAATCGTTACAAAATCCTATCATCAAAGATGATATCTTGTCAATGGTGAAAGATGTTTCATTGTCGCTCTGCACACTTTACCTTGCATATTTAGACGATCTCAATGAAAGAGAGTTCCTATCTCTTGAAAAGGTTTTTTAGGATGAACATAACGTTTTCTCTTCGCTCCTGCAATCTCCGGATAAAATAGGGAAGCCAATGTGGGCCATAAGGGACATAGGCACGAATATTATATCCCTGCCGAGCCAATTCCTCCTGGAACCTCGTCCGGAGGCCATAGAGCATCTGGAATTCAAAGCGGTCTTTGGGAAATCCCCTCTCATGGGCAAATTTCTGAGTCCTCTGAATGAGAATGTCATCGTGAGTCGCAATGGCAGGGTAATTTCCCTCCGAAACAAGTTTTTCCATTAAGCGAATAAAATTTTTTCGGATCTCTCCCATTTCTTGATAGGCAATGGAAGCCGGTTCCTGATAAGCTCCCTTGACCAGTCTGATTCTGGCCTTCGCCTCAGTCAGTTTCTGGATATCCTCACAGCTTCGCCTGAGCATAGACTGAATGACCACCCCCAAATTCTTGTGTTTCTTCCAGAGTTCACTGAACACTTCTAATGTGGATTGTGTATAACGGGAACCCTCCATATCAATTCGGACGAAGTTATGGCCCTCCTCCGCCTTTTTCAGGATCTTTTCCATATTCTCTATGCAGACTGTTCGATCAAAATCGAGACCCAGGTGGGTGAGTTTTACGGAGATGTTTGCTTGAAGTTTCCGCTTTTGAATCTCATTTAAGAGTTTGCAATACTCTCTGCTTACCTCCCCTGTATCCTTCTTCCCCATCACATTTTCTCCCAAGATGTCCAAGGTGACCAAAATCCCCTTCCGATTGAGTTCTTCTACCTCCTGAAGGGCTTCCTCCATGCTTTCTCCAGCAACAAACCTCCTGGCAATGCCGGTCTTCATCCCCAGAGTAGAGACAATGGAGAGAAGCCTCAATCGTTTCAGGGTATTGACCCAATCCATTCCTTCAAGATTTGTTGGATGGTCATTCGTTGGATTTAACGAATGATCAATGACTATTTAATCAAACCTCGAGAGAGAAAGCAAGGGGAAAAACACTTGACGACCCCATCTTCCTCTGATAAACTTTCCAGGAAAATGGAAATTTTGAGTTTTAGGCTGATCAGCGATCGAATTGAACTTCAGCAAAATTTCTGATCCACTTCAGGTGTACCCTTACTGCTAAATCCATTGATTAAGAATATCTTCATAAAGAAATGAGGGTTAGAAAATGTATCTAAAAGGGAAGGTGGCTCTGGTAACAGGAGGATCTCGAGGGATCGGGAGGGCTATTGCACTCCGACTGGCAGAGAAGGGGGCGGATGTGATGATCAATTTTTTCACAAATCGAACGAAAGCCCAGGAAACTGTTGAGGAGATTCGTAAAAAGGGTGTGAGGGTAGAGTCGGTTCGAGGAAATGTAGGAAACCCGGAGCATATTCAGAAGATATTCAATACGGTTCGGGAGAAGTTTGGCCAGCTTGATATTTTCATTTCCAATGCGGCAACTGGAGTTCTGAAACCCATCTTGGATATTGATCTAAAGGACTGGCAGAGGACTCTGGATATCAATGCCAGAACTCTCCTATTAGGTGCCCAGGAGGCGGTCAAGTTGATGGAGGGGAGAGGGGGGAGAATTATTAGTTTGACCAGTATGGGATCTACCCGATGGGTTCCCAAATATGGTGTCGTGGGTGTTTCCAAAGCTGCCATCGAAACCCTCACCCGTTATCTCGCTGTGGAACTGGCTCCCAAAAAGATTATTGTCAATGCTGTCTCCGCTGGGATTGTCGATACGGATTCCCTCAGGGCTTTTCCAGATCGAGACTTGATGTTGGAAAGAACGAAGTCACATACCCCCATGGGAAGAATCGGGGTCCCTGAGGATATTGCCAAAATTGTAGTCCTTCTCTGCTCCGAGGATGCTTCCTGGATCTGCGGCCAGACCATTATTGCTGATGGAGGGTATTCCCTTCTGGCGTAAAAAACTTCGGTGATTGGTTAAATGGTTAAATTGTTAAAATCAGAACCATCGAAGAAATCTGTTGCACAACAGTTCAATCTCAGAGTCAGAGAAAGGGCAAGGAAGGTGGTTTCTCTTTTGAAGAAAGCCTATCCAGATGCCGACTGCACTTTGGATTATCGAAACTCTTTGGAACTTCTTGTCGCGGTGATTCTCTCTGCCCAAAGTACCGATGTGCGGGTGAATATCGTTACGAAAGACCTCTTCAAAAAATATCCTACGGCGAGGCGCTATGCAAATGCAAATTCCCTGGAGTTAGAGGAGGATATTCGGTCCACTGGTTTTTACCGGAATAAGACAAAGAGCATCCAGGGGGCGTCTCGAATCCTGGTGGAAAAGTACAATGGGGAAGTTCCGGATTCGATGGAGGAGTTGTTAGAACTCCCAGGGGTGGCTCGGAAGACCGCCAATGTCGTTTTGGGGAACGCCTATCAAAAAGCCTCTGGCGTGGTTGTGGATACCCATGTCTTCAGGATCTCCCATCGTTTGGGGTTCTCCGATAAGAAGCAGGCGGAAAGAGTGGAAGAGGATTTGATGGATTTGATTCCAAAGAAGGATTGGATCAAGTTCAGTCATATGATGATCCTCCATGGGCGAACTGTTTGCAAGGCGAAAAAGCCACTGTGTGGAGAATGCAGATTGAGTAAGGATTGTCCGTCGGCTTTTCAAATCAGTTAAATGGTTCAATCGTTAAATGGTTAAATTTAACCCATTACCAGTTACCTTTTAACCAATTTTGGCGATGAAGATCTATACCAAAACAGGAGATCGTGGAGAGACTGGACTTTTAGGGGGTTCCCGGATTGGGAAGGATTCACCCCGGGTGGATGCCTATGGGGAGATTGATGAGTTAAATTCATCCCTCGGAGTGGTTCTAAATGCCATTCAGAATGCGGAGATTTCCGCTCTGCTGAAGAAGATCCAGGAGGAACTTTTTGGAATCGGGGCGGAACTGGCGACCCCACCGGAGAAACCGATTGAACACGGAAAATCTAAGATAGAGGAAGAAAATGTGAAATCCCTTGAAGAGGCCATTGATCGGCATGAAAAAGACTTGACGCCCCTTAAAAGGTTTATCCTCCCCGGAGGAACAGAAGGAGCTTCCCGACTCCACCTGGCTCGAAGTATCTGCCGGAGGGCGGAACGAAGTGTTGTGGCCCTCCTTCGGGAGGAGGAGGTGAACCTGGTGATTCTCAAGTATCTCAATCGCCTCTCCGATCTCCTCTTCGTCCTTGCCAGAGCCATCAATCAGAAAGCTGGAGAAGTCGAGGAAGTCTGGTAAGGTTTGAAGAATCAATTTAAATTGCAAAATTAGCAGTTAGCATTTTAAAATGTTAATTTTATCCGCCTGAGGCGGACTAATTATGATATGAAAAATGGTCTATCGGGTCTGTTTAGAGATCGGATATGACGGGGGTTGGGTTTTTGCCCGTCTCCCGGATCTTTTGGGTTGTATTTCCAAAGAGTAGACAAGGGAATCGGCAATTGAGAGACTCTCCGACCTTACTGATGAGGAAAGAAGTCGAGTGACAACCCATTCCAGTGAAGAGTGGTCAGCCCGAAAGGTTTTGAGACGATTTTTTAGAACATGAGCGAGAACATATCCAGTCTATTGAGCATTTATTGACAAAAGAAGGTAGATGAGCTGGATCTCGCATTCCACAACCCCCCACTGGTTACAAGACCCTTTACCCTTGGTCTTCCCTCCGCCCGAAGGATGATTTTCCGAGCCTCACTTAACCCCCTCAGAGAGAACTTGAAAACTCCCATAAATAGGGTTTCCATCCATCCACTCAAAGAGTTCTTCCAGATCTTCTAACCCTTTTTTCATCATGTTTCGTCTCACTGCGTCAAAATCTTCCTCCTTCTCCCATTCACTATAGACCAAAAATCGGTTGGAGCCATCCAGAGATTGGGCGAGATAGGACTTGATATGGCCGGACTGTTCTCGTGCCCATTCCAAATTTTTCTCCAGCCCCTTTCGGGCGACATCTTCTTTTCCTTCTTGGTAAACAAAAATCGCTACTCCGACGATCATTGGAATCTCCTCTTTTGAGAATTTTAAAGTAAGGGAGTTCAATTAAACGCATATACTTTATTATATTTTTAATATAAACGCAACTTTTTTTTCATCATGTCTCACGCAAAGGCACCAAGAACGCAAAGAAAAGCGATGATTTTTTTTGA
>JADFOU010000122.1 GCA_022562655.1 candidate division TA06 bacterium | reverse complement strand
ATAATATTAAGAATTCATGCTGGAAGGAGCATGAACGTCGGGGTCGGGCAAGGAAGCCCACGAGTCGTCTCTATCGGAGACGGATGCCACCCCGGACCACATGCCCCGGCCGGGCCGCTGGAAAGAGGCTTCCCTGCGTATAGCCCCGGCGTCGCACGACTCGCACGCATCGGGGCTGAATTGGGAGTGGTCCGAGGTATATAATCTCAGCTGAGTAGGGAGAGGGCCATCCATGCCCAGGTCATCCCATACATACGTCAGCAAGGTTGTCAGGCCGTCCGACTTCGACGACTTCTGGAAGGCTGTCCTTGAGCAGGCGGCAGAGCTCTACGCGGTCAACTGCTTGATGTGTCACGGCCCAACGGCCGGCGGCGACGGCATAGTGGGCCTCCTGTTCCAGGGATACGGCGTCACGCCGCCGCCAGCGTTCGACAGCGACCGGGTCCGCGCCCTGAGCGCGGGCGAGGCGTACTGGTCCGTCACCAACGGCTTTGGCTTCATGCCTGCCTTCGGCAACCTCCTCACTCCCCAGGAGCGATGGACGCTGATACACTTGATAGGCCTTTCTTCCGAAGAGCGGGAGGCGCTGCTCGAGAGCAACGGGGGGTAATAGGGCCTATTGGGCCCGGAGCATGGCAAGGGGATGTTTGGGAAGGGGCTGATGGGTACTGTGGATGGAGAGCTGGAGCGGGGTGTGACCATGCAGCGGGGCTCGCCCCTTTGGCAAACCCTTCGCTCCGCTCAAGGGCTAAAGGCTCAGGGCAAGCTCAAGGCTGCCGCCTACGTCGGGCGGAGCCCCAAACGTAGTGCCTCAATTCACCATCTCAAGCCTCTGCCCCTGGGATTACGGCGGCGGGTCCTCCTCGTTTGGGTTGTCCTGTTTTTTGCGCTGGGCATCCTGGCCGTTTTTCCAGGGATAGCCGCAGCTCAGGGGGAGGAATCCCTGGAGGAGCAGGCTCTGGCCCTCGACAAGCAGCTCATCTGTCCCGTCTGTCCTGGGGAGAGTATCTACGAGTCCCGGGCCACCCTGGCCAAGCAGATGCGGGCCGTCGTGCGGGACCGGCTGGGGGCTGGGGAGTCCGAGAAGGACGAGGGGATCTCCCAAGAGGGTGTAGACCTCCACCACCGTTTTCTCCTGTGTCTGGACGACACTTCCCGCATAATTCAACTTTGTCCCAACAACTAAATCACCAAAACGGATAGCCGAATCGGCTTCAAACAGAACCCTCATAAAAGACTGAGTGATCCAGAGCCCATTGTCAAAGAAGGACCCCCCTGCACTCCCCCAGACAGCGATGGCACCCCTTTCCGGTAGTTTCAAAAGCCCCTCCCCCAAGGATTCGTAACTGGGATTGGGGTCATCAAAGATGGCTGTGAAGCAGGTAAAAGAGGCAACGAAGGGGAGGCGATCTCGATTGGTCAGGAGATACAGGTCATCGTTTCTCAGGAGATAGGGATGACTCCAGACCGATCCACCCCCGTGACCGAAATACCCCACAATGGATGCTCCATCATTGATGGCATCAATCAACGAGTCCCGATCTCCAAAGAACGGATCCCCCGGATCGGCATAGATCCGGGTTGGAAAGGTCCAAGGGGGGAGGAATCGAGCGATCACGCTGTCCTCAAAGATCGTCCGGAAGGCGATGCCCTTTCGGTTTCCACTTCCTGTGGCGAATATGAAGTTCCTCCGCCAGTCTCCTAATGTGGGGTTGGTCTCATATCCCATAATCTTCGCTAAAACCGCGTCCAATTCACCCACCTCCCGGACAGGGAGTCTCCCTACAAAAAGGTCCGGAAGATAATCCTCCCCGCTCACTGCGGCAAAGGCATTGTCCACACTCACCCATCCAAAGTCACCATGCCACTGGAGGAGGGAAGGAACAAGGTTTCCCCCTTGACCTGTGATATTACGATAATCCCAGGTCCCATCCCCCACAAGAAGAACGTAATAAGGTTTCGGGTTCCAATTCTCGTAGGCATAAATCAAAAATTTCTTGATCGCCTTAGGGGAAAAGATGCCCGAATTGAACTCATCATAGATATCCTGTGTCGTCACCAAAGATACTCCAACCCCTTGACCCTCCCGCCAATTCACATAATCCTGAAGTGCCCCCACAAATTTCTCATGGGTGATGACGACAAGATCTGCACCATTCGTAGTGGAGCGGAGATCAGAAGGGGTATCTCCGACGATCCTTAAGGGCTTTTTTTTCCTCGAAGGGGTGAGGGCGACATATTTCACCCCTTCAGAGAAGACATCATCCTGAAAGACCGCATCGTAGGTGGTATCGAATCCAGAGGCCACGGGCTCAACAAGAAAATTCACAATCTTGGAGATCCCCTTCTTATAGATTTCTATCTCTGGTGAGGTGAACCCTTGGATCCTGAACTGATAGAGCCCCATCCCACTATCCTTCGGTGTGGAGAAGGTGACGGAATCCTCTCGGGCTTTATAGAGCCTCTGATAGGTGAACTCCATCCAGTTTAAAAGTTGATTATCCCCCACCGCCGAATCGGGAAGGACCAGCGTGATGAGATTCTCCCCGTCCAGCAGGGTATTGTTCCGAGGACCTGAACCAAAAAAGAGATGGGGAGACTGGCCATTCCATCGGGTATCCCCGATGAGAAAGCCGTTGAGATAGGCCAAGAGATGATGGTCCAGGGAGAAGGGGTCAGAGTCATAAGTCACCCCGTGGAGAAACATCTTAAAGGAGACCGGAGTCTGAGAAAAGGGATCGGGGGAGGGAAATAAAAACGCAAATGGGGTCACCCCCTGTCCGGAGGCCCGGAGCAACTGCCAGAACCACATATCAGAGGTATCTATCGTCGGCCGAGTCAGTTCCATATAGAGTTGATCCGTCTCAAAGTGGATGAGATGTTCAAAAGAAGTAGGTTCAAGATATTGGCTGGGGTCTGTCTCCGTCAAGCCTCCATCCTCCTCAACCAATCGGACCCCCAACCCCCCTCCCCAGGAGAGCCAGTAGACATTCTCAAAAGAGTAAAGGTCAAAGTAGGTTTCCTTTCCCCGGTTGAACTCCCCATAAAATTCAAAATAATCTTCCTCATCAAAGGTCCCATCCTCCTCGCCGACAAGGTAGATGGGAACCTCCCTGCCTTTGTTCTCCAGACGGAAGGTCCGAGGATCAACGCCCGCGACGTTCATCCCAGCCTTCACGAGATCTTCATAGGGGATGCGATAGATCCCATCCGAATTGACAATGATCCTGTAGCGAGGCAAGGATCCACCAAGAATTCCGGCGTCCTTCTTCGAGCCTTCTTGTGCCGTCTTTTTCCGCCACTGCCTGGCCTGAGGGTAGTTGATGAGAATACGAGAGAGGATTCTTTCAAAAGGGTCCTCAGGAGGTGGAGTGCGGAGTGCGGAATGCGGAATAGCTCCTTCTCCCTTCAGGGTGAGTCGAAATCGAATTTTTTGTCTGGATCCAGCTTGTTTGGGTAATATCTCAATCTTTGCCACCCGTTGATCTCGAATGAAGCCCGTATAGGCGATACGAATCTCCTCTCCATAGGAATCAAGGGGTTGAATTCCAATTGAGCCTTCAGGGGGGATCCCAACAAAGAACCCTCTCTTCCCACTCCGCATCACTTCAATCTCCAATCCCCTCTCATCGGATTGAAGGACCTTCACCCCATCCAACTCTTGGGATCCTTCTCCATACACCCCTCCGACTGTCATCAGAAGAATCCCCGCTATGGTGAAAATGGATTTCATCCTGTTATTGAGATGTTCGCATTTTCGCCTTGGGCGAATCTGGTTCCACATGGTCACTCACCACTGACTTGTGCAGAGGTTTGATGTTAGACTGTTTGAATCTTGACACCTACAAACTAACAACTTTCAAGTCTCTTGTCAATCAAAAAGGGGTGTTCCGCGGAACGCCCCCTATACTGTAAAGAGGAGGTAAGTATCGGAAAGCCTATCTACCCATAATTTCCGAATCGACCTCACCTCATCAAAACCATTTTTCGTATGGCTGTCTTCTTCTCCACCGTCAAGGAGTAAAAGTAGACCCCTGAGGCAATCTTTACTCCCCCGTCATTCCTCCCATCCCATTCCACGTTGATAATCCTATACTCTTTTTGGCCTTTAAACTCGGATATTTTTCCGTGAATTCCGCTACTTCAGTGCCTTCCGTGGCATTTCTGTTTGTCATTGTCAGTTCGGCGGTTGAGTGTAGGGTTGGGGATAGGTCCAGGTGAAATCGGCATGCCCTGGAAGATCCCGGAGCTCAAACCAGTAGCCAACCCCGGGTTTGAGTTTCATGATGGTCTCACTCCCGGTACTGGAATCCCACCATTTCCCATCATGGGAAGATCCCATTCCTTCAATGAGCCAGGCAAACTGATACTTCTGAGTGACCGGATCCCACGCCCAGACCCGATCCGCATCCAATTCATTGATCGCCCCGGTCGCACCACCTTTCCAGAGTCCAGTGTCAAATAAGGGAATTTCTAAAGGGTAAGCAGAGCCAATCAGTTGCATTCCTCTCACGAGAGAGATTGACCGATTGGGTGTATTCGATGCCTGCCCGCTAAAGGTGATCTTCTGCGTGCCGTGACGATTTTGAATCCAGAATCCCTCATCGGCACTCAGGGTTATTTTTGACTCCTGGTCGATACTGGAATCCCACCACAACCCATCATTGGATCCTCCATTCACGAGCCAGGCAATTTGATAGGTTTTAGTTGACGGGATCCATTTCCAGATCCGATCAGCTTTAAGTTCTGAAGAATCCCCGATCAACTGGGTTCCCAGCACTGCCCCAATAGCGGTATTATAGGGTGCAAAGGGAATAGAGACAAGATTCAGGGTGAATCCCTGGAGAGTGATGGTGAACTTCCCCTCCATGTGGGAAAAAGTCGTTCCCCCCTGTTCCCTCACCCGATAGTATCGCTGGCTCACGAATTCGGGATGGCTTGGTGTCTGGGTCCCGTCATCGGTCCAAGACACGATCTCTCCGGTGGCCGTCACATTTGCCACATCCGTATAAGTTCCAGCAATAGAGTTTGCATAGAAGACATCGTAGACCACGCCTGGTTGTCCCTTCCAGGTAATGGTATGGGTTTCGACGGAGTTTGCGATGATGAAAAGACTTACCGTCTGAAACAGAATTCCAGCCAAGAATCTTATTTTTTTATTCATGTTGAAGACCTGACCCATTGGAAAAAACTTGAAGGATCAGCATTAAATGTCATTCCCGACCCTTCCTGCCTTAATGGATATGCAAAAACCGTGCCTGAACCTCCAACGGCTCGTAAGAAACCATATTTCAATGGCTTATCCCTCTTATTCTTTCACCGATACTCTTCATTGACCCCAACCCCTGCCTTTTGGGGTGACACGTGTCATGAATTATGATAAATAGGGACAGCCCTTTAGCCTGTCCCTATTCTCTCGAACTGGGAGACGTCTTGTCCTATTTCTAACAGTAGAACTTTGTCACTTTCTAACTCTGATCCTGATTGTATCCGAATAATGATCCTCAGTTATCACCTCATCAGAACCAACTTCTGGACGGCTCTCTTCTCTCCCACGACGAGGGAGTAGAAATAGACCCCGGAGGCGACCTGTCTCCCTCCATTGTCCCTGCCATGCCACTCCATCCTGTAATACCCCGCCTTTTGACTCCCTTTCACCAGGGTCTTCACCAGCCTCCCCGTCACATCATAGACCTTCAGGTTGACAGTATTCTGATCCGCTGAGACAACCTTCCTCTCATTCCCTTCCCCGAGGGTATAGGTCACTGTCCCCGGAACCGTAAAGATGATCTTCGTCGTCTGGACAAAGGGGTTGGGATAGTTCTGATGGAGGGAGAAGGCATAGGTTTGATTGAAAAGAGTCGATTCAGAGACCCCGGTCCATCCCGATGTGGTGTTCCAACTGCTGTTTTGTGTGGCATCCAGGGTAAAATCGAGATTCGAGTCTATCGTCCAGAGAGTGGGGATATGGTCTCGGGTATCTCCAAAATAGTTTGCCTCGGAAGGGCTGGATCCATTCCAGGCCCGGACATAGAGCACGTCTCCGGGAGAGACCATTCCGGTGTAGGTATTCTCCGAGAAGGATCCGGGGGCGAAGGAGCCATTCCCGATGGAGGAGATGTCGATGAGGACATCCCCATCTGAAGGAAGGCCATCGGTACCCGGGGGGTCAATCCCGTCTCGATCCTGATCCCAGATGAGCTGCGCCAGGTCCCCGTCTTCCAATGGGTTTCCCATTTCATCCAGGATGGGATAGTTCCCCGCTCCCCAGTTGATCTGGACACCGGGAACGGCAGTGGCAGTGAGCAGAATGCAGGTGGCAGGTAAC
>JADFOU010000121.1 GCA_022562655.1 candidate division TA06 bacterium | reverse complement strand
GATCCGCGCCACCTCCTCAATGGCCCGATCCCCGGAGAGATGACCGTAGGTATCGTTGATCTCCTTGAAATAGTCGATATCCATCATGATCAAGGAGAAGGATCGATTCTGGTGACCTGCCTTCTCGATCTCCTCGGCCAGACGCTCTTTCAAATAGCGGCGGTTGTAGAGACCGGTCAGTTCGTCTAAGAGAACGACCCCTTCCAGGCTCTTCTGTTCTTCTACCTTTTCCATAATCTATTTCTTCACCACAAAGATACAAAGGACGAAGAGATCTCTATTTTATTAATGTTTTTTGGTCATTAGTATAGAAGTACTTTGTCCAATTTCAAGTTTTCACTTTCCATTTCTCATTTCCGAATCGAAGCCTGTCCTGGCGGCAGGCCAGGGATCTCCGTTGCTTAGAAGCCATACCTCAGAGTAGGAGAATTTCTTCTAACTACTTTCCAATACTTTCCGGACTTGTTTGGCATTTAGAAAGGTTTTTTTCAATTTCTCGTCACCAATCTTTGAAGCGATTTCTTGGATGATTTCTTTTGCTTTGTTGAAATGTTCTTTTGCCTTGAGTCCTGAATTTAATTCAGGATCTCCGAAATCTCTGAATCCGCTGATACTGCCACTGCTACTGGTTTTCAATCCGCTTAATCCCTGCCTGCCTGCCTGACCGGTAGGCATGGCGCTGACATAGAGCCTTCCGAGGGAAGCATGGATCTGCCAGAGGAGGGGCAAGGCACCCATCTCTTCGGCAATACTGATTGCCTCTTTCAACTCCTTCTCCGTCTCCTTCAATTTTAACCGCAGAGACGCAGAGGTTTTGTTTATGGATTTATCTTCCTTGACACTGACCCCTGACCCCTGATCCCTGACCCCTGTAGTATCCCTGCTACTGCTTTTTCCTATGCCCTTGCTGACCGCTGACTGCTGATAGCTGACCGCTTCTGTAAAAAGAATTTCCCCCTTGATCTTCTTCCCTCTGGCGAGAGCTATCTTCAACCCCTCCTTCTCTGCTATCCTCAACAATCGCTCACAATACTCATTCCCTTTTGGAGAATTCCCCTTCACCAGGGATACCTCGCTGAGAGCCGCAAGAACCTCTGGCTCATTCTTCCTGTATCCCGTTTCCTCAACCCTCTCCAATGCCTCATTCAGAGTTTGGAATGCCTTCTCATCATCGCCCATGAGGTGATAATCGCTTCCGATCCCCGTAAGGACTTTAGCCGTTTCAGCCCTCATCCCCATCTTCTCCAATTGGGCTAGAGACTCCTCGTGGTATTCCTTTGCTTTTTCAAGATGATAAAGACCCTGATGGAGAGTCCCCATCTCTGCCAAACCCATCGCCACTCCCTCTTTGTCCCCGATCTCTCTTTTGATCGCCAAGGCCTCCTCAAAGTACTTCAATGCCACCCCATTATCCCCGCGATTTGAATGAACGACCCCGATATAACTCAAACTTCCTGCTACGCCCCTTTTGTCACCTTTCTCTTTCAAGATCGTCAGGGCTTCCTCAAAGCACTTCAATGCCTCCCCATATTCCCCTCGATCCGAATGGACCTCCCCAATGTTGTTCAAGGTCAACGCCATATTCCTTTTGTCGCCGATCTCTTTGCGGATCCTTAAGGCCTCTTCATAACAGCTCAATGCCACCCCATAATCCCCTCGGATTGCATGAACATTCCCAATGTTGTTTGAACTCATCGCCACGCCCCTTGTGTCGCCAATCTCTCTTCGGATCGAAAGGGACTCCTCGTCGCACTTCAATTCCTCTTCATAATCCCCACGGTACCAATGAACAATCCCGATGTTTTGCAAAGTCAATGCCAGGCCCCATTTGTCACCGATCTCTCTTTGAATCGTCAAAGACTGCTGATACCACTTCAATGCCTTCCCGTAATCCCCTTTATTTAAATGAACATTCCCGATGCTGTTCAAACTTATCGCTGCGCCTCTTTTGTCGCCGATCTCTTTATGGATTTTTAAAGCTTCCTCAAAGCAGTTCAAAGCCTCACCATAATCCCCATGGTTCCAATGAATTGCCCCGATGTTGATTAAAGTATTCGCCATGTTCCTCTTGTCGCCGATCTCTCTCTGGATCGTCAGAGTTTCCTCAAAGTATTTCAATGCCTCTTCAAAATCCCCGCGGTTTGCATGGACAACCCCGATGTGGCCCAAACTCCCTACCACATCTTTTTTATCGCCGATCTCTCTTCGGATCGTCAAGGACTCCTCAAAGCACTTCAATGCATTCGCATAATCCCCACGGTCCCCATGGACAATTCCGATGTTTCCCATACTGTTTGCCAGCCCTTTTTGATCACCCAGATTCTTGTAAATCTCATAAGACTTTTCTGCATGAACCATCGCCTCATCATAATTCCCCTGAAGGCGGTAAATCTCCCCTATTTTTGAGAGAGCCTCCCCGGCTATTTTCTTGTCTCCATTTGTTCCCGCGGATTCCACCATCAATTGAAATGACTCGAGGGCTTTCTCATATCCTCCTGTGATCTGATAGACTTCTCCTAACGCTGAAACGATGGCTACTCTTTTTATCTCCACCCATTTCTCATCCTGAATGGGTGTTTTTTCGTTGAGGATCTCTTTCGCCTTTTCAAAGAATTGGATGGCCTCCTCGTTGGCATAGACCTCCTTTGCATGGACTCCCGCCTTCATGGCATAGAGGAGGGATTTTTCCCACTCCTCCCCGAGGGCAAAGTGATGAGAGAGGACACTGCAGATTCCCTCTCCACAGGCTCCTGCTTGGAGGAGGATTTGGTTTGCCCCTTCGATCTCATGAGCCGCCTTCTCATGATACCTCTTCTTTCTTCGGGGTGGGATCCCTTCGTAAATCACCTCCCGGATCTTTGCATGGGTGAAGCTGTACTGGTCTTTCCCCGGGATGAACTCCTCCCGGATCAACTGCGCCTTCAGGGCCTGGTCCAACAGTTCAAAGAGTTGACCCTCGTTGATATTGCTCAGGGAGAGAAGAAGGTCAAATTCGAATCGCTCTCCAATGATGGCTGCCCAGGCCAGTGTCCCCTGGGTATAGGAACTCAACAGTTTTACCCTTCTCTCAACGACATCCTTCACCGCTCCAGGGAGTCTCAAATCTTCCAGGCTCTTCTCTTCCCGCAAATCCGCCACCTGGGTGATGGTCCCTTCCTCCACAAGGAATTTTAGGGTCTCTTCGATGAAGAAGGGGTTCCCTTCGGTCTCCTTGTAGAGGCGCTGGCTGAAGACCTTTGGCACTTCACGGACCTGCAGGGTGAGGCGGATCATCTGGGCGACCTCCTCCTGGGACAACCGGTCCAGATGGAGACTCTGGGTGAGGCGCTCCCGACGCATCCCCTCCATCGCTTCCGCAATGGGTCTCTTGCCGCCCTGGGGAAGTTCCAACTCTTCCGGACGAAAAGTACCCAGGATCAGGATGGGGGACTCTCGAATATTTCGAGCGAGGTAGTGGAGGAGTTGGCCGCTCGCCCCGTCTGTCCAGTGGAGGTCTTCCAGGATGAGGAGGAGGGGGGATTGGCCTGTCCCTACAATGCCCAGGAGAAATTGACGGATGGCATCGAAGAGGCGGAGTTGTGCCTGCTCGGGTGCCAGGGGAGGGAGAGAACCCCGCTTTACCCCCAGGGGGACTAATTCAGGAACCAGATTGACGAGCTCCCCCCGATAGGCCTCCTCCATCTGGTGGAAGACCTCTGTAGGGGCACGGCGCTCCATGCCCTTACCCTCTTTTTCCTTCGACTCCGTTCCCAATTGAATCCAGGAGTAGAGGGCATCCCGAAAGGGCTGGTAGGAGATGGAAGCCCCCTCCCGATGACACCGACCGGTGAGGGAGATCCCTCCCTCCAGCCTGACGGTCTCTTTCAGTTGATTGGTCAAACGGCTCTTTCCGACCCCCGCTTCACCGCTCAAGAGCACCACCCCTCCTTCACCCTTCTTTGTCCCTTCCAGGAACTCCTTCAGCCTGGAGAACTCCTTCTCCCTTCCGACGATCTTGGGACAGAAGGAGGGACGGAAGACCTTTGCTTTCTTCCGGGAATCCTCCTGGACCTCTTCCCTCCCGCAGATCCCATCCCGCCCCCGCTGTTTTCGGGCATAGAGGGCTTGATCCGCAAAATCGATGAGGGCGTCAGGCTTCGACCCGTCCTGAGGGAACTCTGCGATGCCGATGGACACCGTGACATGGATCTCTCGTCCGTCTGTTGTCTGGATCCCTCGACTGCGAGCCTCTTCCACGATCCTCTGGGTGATGGGGAAGACGGAGTCACTGTCGATTTCAGGGAAGAGGATCATAAACTCATCCCCTGCAAAACGGCAGACGATGTCCTCCTTGCGGACCATTGCCTGGAGGATACGCGCCACCTCCTCGATGGCCCGATCTCCGGAGAGATGACCATAGGTATCGTTGATCTCCTTGAAATAGTCGATATCCATCATGATCAAGGAGAAGGATCGATTCTGGTGACCTGCCTTTTCGATCTCCTCAGCCAGACGCTCTTTCAAATAGCGGCGGTTGTAGAGACCGGTTAGTTCGTCCGTAATGGCAAATGCAGGGCCGGCGGTATTTTCCATCTCTTCCATTTGTGAAGGGTTAGGAGATCTTCGATTCGGGTTGCTGAGGATTTTATGGGTTGTTGATTCGAGAGGGAGGAAGAACACTCCATTGATTATTATAAAGCAGAAGAAACGTCACTGTCAACCATTTTTGAAGTCCTTTTGGGTTAAAGGAGCGACAATCTAAATTGTAACCACCCCATCTGCCTGCCGTGCCCGAACTCCTCGCCCCACCCTCGGGATGGGTCGGCCAGGCCCGAGTCGGGCAGGGAGGCGGAAGACTGGGTGGATAGAAGCTTGATTCTTTAAACTCAAAATGAATGGAGGGGCCCGATTCGGACCCCCACCACTTTTTCCTACTCGAACGACTCCTGAATCTACTGCATACTGACTGCCACTGCTTTCTGCTACTGCAACTATCCTTTTCTTATCTCAACAGGACTGTCTTATGGGTCGAGGCGAAGTTGCCAGCGATGAAGCGAGTGAAGTAGATTCCAGTCGCAACCTTCTCTCCCATGTTGTCTTTTCCATCCCACTTGATGGTGTAATATTGAGCCTTCTGATTCCCATCCACCAAAGTACGAACCGCCCGACCTGTGATGTCGTAGATCTTCAGGGAGACTTTACTGTCTTTAGGCAGAGCATATCGGATGCTTGTTGTCGATGTGAAGGGATTGGGATGGTTCTGATGAAGGGCGAATCGGGTTGGAATCGTTAGACTTTCTTCACCAGACTGCGGGCCGCCTTTACCCTTACTCCGAATTACGATACCATCCTGTCCTTCAATGGGAGTCCCGTCCAGCAAATTGCCCGTGAGGAGTAAGCACAACTCATTCCCATTCTCAACCTCTCCGAGGATTGTGATGATTTCCCGAATGTCGAACTTGAGGGTGAGATCAAGGAAGCCGTCAGGACCCTCCTCTGTGCAGTCTTTACATTCTCCATCGAGAGGTGTTGACAGGTCCTCAAAATCATCTCGAAGGGGAGGGATATTCTCAAGCAGGATGCTAAGAGGGTTAATTTCATTCACATCGAAAGAGGCTGTTCCCAGAATCGCCACCGGAAGGATACCTTTCTTTGTCGGGTTGATAGGATTGGGACAGGACTGGGGCTTGATGTCAAGGGCGACTTCAATTGTTGTGGGACCTGCTGGGAAGCCAGGTGGGAGGTCACCTGACAGGAAGAAGAGAGCCTGTCCGGCATCTGTGAAGGCGTCGATATCCGTATTGGGAGCTCCTGCAATTACCCCCCCCACTCCTTCGGAGACAGAAAGGCCAAAGTGGGCACCCTCCTGGGGCTCCGGAGCGATCAGGGTGATGACGATCTCGAAATCGGGACCCAGGAAGATATAGACTTTTCCTGCATCCACGATAATCTCTGGATTCGTAATCACATCCGCAAAAGGCGCTCCAACGATCACGTCAGGAATTCCATCCCCGTTAACATCTCCTGCACCGGATACAGAGTAACCAAAAAGGGCACCCTCTTCTGAATCTGGAGCGTTCAGGGTAGTGACATTTTCAAAATTCTCACCCGAAAAGACGAATGCCTGACCCGCATCCGGGGCTAAGTCCGAGAAGGGGGCACCGACGATGACACTCGCCCCCCCGGAGACATCGAAGCCAAATAGGGCACCTTCTTCAGGGTTCGGATCTTGCAGGATGATGACACTATCCAGATTTTCTCCAGAGAAGACGAAGGCCTGTCCTGCGTCTGGCGCGAGGTCTGATTTTGGGGCTCCGACGATCACACTCGCCCCTCCAGAGACGGAGAAGCCAAATAGG
>JADFOU010000120.1 GCA_022562655.1 candidate division TA06 bacterium | reverse complement strand
TTACAAGAGGTACAAAGGCAGGCTCAATTTCCTCCACAGGAAGAATTTCAGGATTTTTCCGAATCAGTTCTTGGAGCCATCCCTCATCAAATGTTTTTTGGGTGAAGGAAACTCGCTTAGGCTGAAAAGCCGATCTTTTTGAGGTCAAAGATGGCACCAGGATTGGGTTGCCATATCTGCGATTTCCCAATATTACCAACCTACTACCTCCCTATCTTTTCAATTCTCTCTCTGCGTCCTCAGCGTCTCTGCGGTGCAGAAGTTGTTGCCTCATGAGGATGTGTCGAAAAAAGAGGGAACCAAAGAGAATAATCTACTTCACCCCCAATCCCTTCTGTTTCGGGAGAATCCTCTTCACTTCTCTCTCCAAACGCTTCAGATCCCCTTTCATTTTATCTCCTATCAAACCCGTACTGGCATGTTCGAATGTTCGAATATTCGAATGTTATAATGTTCGCACATTAGCACATAACAATCACGATAATATTATAGATGGAAAGTTGTTCTTTTTATTTTCTTCTTAATTTTTAAAACACCTCCGGCAGCCTCTCTCGAATCTTCTCCTGGGTTATCCCATAGAGCTTCCCCAAAAAGACGAGCCTCAAGATCTTCAACTCATTTTCTTTGGCATAAAGATAAGCGATCACGGGTTCAACACCGAAGGTCATCAGTCTGGTCGACCGGAGATATTCCATCCGGCAATCATCGCAGAGTTTTTCCAGACTTGCAAAAGATCCCTTCCGCTCTAAATATTCCCCACCCTCCCGAAGAACTCGTTCATAGGGGGTTGCAAAGAAATAAGAGGATATTCCCTCCCACGGACTTTCAAATGCCTTGAGAAACCGATCCCTGTGTAAAGACATGGTATCCTCGCCCCATCCGTTGAAAAACAGGGCCTTCTCCAAAAAAGACAGTCCCCCTTCACCCCGCCGAATCCTGAAGAAGGTCTGAATATTCTCAAGGTCAAGGATTAACTGGATGAATCCAAGGATGAAATCATTTCCCACTTCCTTCGCCCGCGCACTCCAAAATCTGAACATCTCATGATCCACTGCGATGTCAATCCATTCGGGAGTATCATATGAAAGTCCAGCCTCCACCGCTTTTCGGAGATGGGTGGAAAACCCCTGACTTCGTCCTTCCTTGAAGATCCTTTTTATTTTTTCCCCTGAAAGGATTCCAAATTGGGAGAGGGCAAAGTCGGAATCCTCTCCTGTAACGGAACCCTTGATGAGAACTTTGATATTCTGATAGTCCTGTGTGGAGAGAATCAGTTCTCGAACCTCTTCATCCAGACAGAGCTCTGTAAATGTTCTGTAGGCTCCCTCCCTTTTTATTTGGAGAACCTGTTCAATCTCTTGTAGGGAAGCCACCCTTTCTTCCCCAAACTCCTCACCATAGTCCGTCTCTCTCAAAATACTGAAGGTCTCTTCAAAATCCTTTGCCTCAACCAATCTCTCGACCCTCTGTCCATCCAAAAGCCTCGCCTCCAGTGTCCGGATTCGACCCACCGCATAAGCATAACGGGTATCCCCATCATCATACGAAGGATTCATTTTAAATTGAATATTTTGAAATGCTAATTATGCAATGAATTCTTTCTCTGCGCCTCTGCGGTGCAAATCCTTTCTCATTGGAAAAGAATCTTTGCAACCTCTACTTCCAACTCATCCCGAACCCCTTCAAAAAGGGCCTCTAGGGAAGCATGGGTCTCCACCCTCTCTCTCCTCAAGATAAACCCTCCCATGATCTCCCTCCGTTCGGGAGAGAATCGGAGATTCCCCTTTTTTCCATTCTTTTGAATCATCTCATTCACCTCAAGAAGGAAATCCTGATCCATCTCCGTTTCCCGGTTCCCTACAATCACCTCCTCATCCCCCGTCTCCACACCTTGAAGGAGGAGGCTTGACATCCACCCTCGATAACCCTTCTCATGGGTGAGGGATTCCAGAGCCTTCTCAAAAACCTCTTCACTCAATCTCCGCTTCACAGAAAGGAGGGAGTTCCGCACCTCCACCCTGGCTAAGGCAAGATTCCGTTCCTTCTCTGTCCTCCCCCTCTCTTCTGCCTCTTTTTTGGCATTCCCTTCAATCCCGGAGACCTTCCCCTTTGCCTCCGCCAAGATCCCATCGGCTTCTTCCTTAGCCCTCTCCTCGATCCCCCCCACCTTCTCCTTCGCCTCATCTAAAATCTTCTG
The DNA here is from genome assembly GCA_022562655.1 of candidate division TA06 bacterium. Classification (GTDB taxonomy): domain Bacteria; phylum Hydrothermota; class DG-26; order E44-bin18; family JADFOU01; genus JADFOU01. The sequence goes on along the minus strand of JADFOU010000120.1, from coordinate 4,142 downwards.
AATCACTTTTTCCATTTTAAATCCCTTTTCACCGCAGAGACGCAGAGAATTCTACTTATGGTTTCCTGATCAAGTACATTGAAATTTTAATTGAACAATCTCATTCAATTTTCTTTCGATGTTCTCTGTTTCTCTATGGCGGTTAGCCTTTCTCAAAGTTCTAAAACCCTTCTACAAATACCTTTTTTCATAACCGGCACATTGAAATTAAGAAGCAGTCCTATTTTACGTTCGGTAAGTTTCAAGTAGGAGAGGCGTTGCGCTTCGTGTATAGGGTAAATCTCTTCAATTGCCTTGAGCTTCACAATGATCTTCTCCTCAACCAGGAAATCTAAACGATACCCGCAATCCAGTTCAATGTCCTTATATCTTAATGGCACTTGCTTCTGCCGCTCAAATCTCATTTTTCGCAAGGAGAACTCATAAGCCAGGCATTCTTCATATGCAGATTCAAGTAGCCCCGGACCAAGGAATTTATGAACCTCAATTGCAGCTCCGATAATTCTATCAGTTATCCCATTCAAATCTTTCTCTGCGTCCTCCCCGAATCGGGAGTCCCTTGCGTCTCTGCGGTGCATAACCTTTCTACAATTTTATTCCGAAAAAGAGAAGAAAAAGGGTGACAACCAACCCCAGGAGGGCATAGGTTTCCACCATCACCGCATAGACGACTGCCGCCTTGAAAGCCATCTCCGGCCGCTTGGCGGTCATCTGGATCCCTGCCGAACAGACCTTCCCCTGATGGATGCCCGAAACGAGTCCCGCAATTCCTATGGGAAGACAGGAGAAGAGGACCTGCCAGCCCTGGGAGGTCGTCAGGGAGAGAACCTCGCCCCCAAAGAGGTTGAGCTTCAACATCACTAAAAATGCACTAAAAAACCCATAGAGTCCCTGGGTCCCCGGTAGGACGACCAGAACAAAGAGGAGTCCAAACTTCTCAGGATCTTCGGTCAAAACCCCACTTGCTGTAGACGCGGCATAACGAATCCCTATGGCCGAACCACTCCCTGCCAGGAATGCCGCAAGTGCAGCACCCGCATAAGCCAGGGCATTTCCCCCAATCATTTCCGTCATTCTTTTTCCTCCTGATGAAATGTGGGAATTAAAAAGTAAGAAAACAAACTATTCTTTATTGAAGGTAAGTGTATTTCGATTCCCGTCCAAAAGGCTTAAAAGGTCTTCCGCTCCCCTGATAAAACTTTGGAAAGAACTCGACATATTGGAGTCGCAATGTATGGACAAAAGCACCAAGGGTATTCAACGCTAAGTTGAAGAGATGGCCAACGATGAGGATGAAAAAGGCAATGAAAAATCCGATGAACGGGATCTGAAAAGCCAGACCTGCAAAGACATTCAACGCCATTGCCAGTCCGCCGGTTACCATCCCCAGGGCGACAAGTCGGACATAGGAGATGACATCCCCAAGATAAGAGGTTCCTCTGTAGAGAGCGAATGCCCCCAGGGCAATTCGAACGAGGGGATTTCGGGAAGTCCGATCTGAGAAGAGAAGAATGATCAGGGCAGAAGTGAGGGCGAGGAATAGAGCCCAGGGGGTTATCCCTTCAGGAATTAGACCCAAGGCAGACAGAAGCCAGAGAAGAAGGCTGTTTAAGAGGAGGATCCAGGGAACCTGTACCAGCAACCCTTCCCCGTAATCCCTCTCCCGAATATTCTCATAAAGTTTAACAAAAATCCCAAAGAGGACCTGAAAGTATCCCAGTCCAAAGGCAATGTAAAAGAAGGTGATGGGATCTTCCATCGGGCGGAAGAGGATGAACCGTTTCAGAAAGGGTATGGGGAGACGGTCCAGTCCATCCCCAAACCATCCCCCTGTCAGGGCTCCCATCACCACGGCTGAACCGCCACCGATGAGGAGGAGTTGAAAAAGCCTCCGCCCTCCTTGGATTTTCTTCAAAAGGAGATAGGCAAAAAAAGCAAGTAGAATCCCGTATCCTGCATCGGTCAGGCAGAGACCAAAGAAGATGGCAAAGAAAGGAGCGAAGAGGGGTGTGGGATCCAGTTCCCTGTGGTGGGGCATCCCATATAGTTCCGTCACCAGCTCAAAGGGTTTGAAGAGACCCCGGTTTCTCAACTCCACCGGAGGTCTCTCTCCAGGATACGGATCCACCTCCATCCAGGAGACCGATTCAAACCCCTCCAAAAATTTATCGAGCCTCTTGAGATCCCCCTTCCTCACCCATCCCTCTATGAGAAAAGTCCTTTGCGTGACGAGACCTTCACTTTGAGCCTTCCATTGTTTCAGAAGATTGGTATAATAATCATAGAGAACCTTCAGTTTCGGGAGTAAGATCAGGAGTTTTTTCCCCTCCTCCTCAAGGGTCCTTTCCTCTTTTTGCAACTCCTCAATCTCCCAACCGATCTGGTCTAAAACCTCCTGGGGTCTCCCTTGCCCGGACGAGGGTGGGGCAAAGGGAGAATCGGGGTCGGCAAACCCTTCTAAAGGAACCCTCTCAAAACCCCACTCCTTTAAGAACTCCTCCATCTCCTCCCTCTCCGACCTTGGAAAAGCCGCCCAAACGAAAACCTTCCCTCCAACTCTGTTGACCTCTTGTAAATGAAAAGTAGGTTTTATTGGAATTTGGGATTTGAAAGATTGATCATTTAGATTTGTTTCTGAATTGAGATTTGAAATCGGGGATCCCTTGTTTGGAATTTGCCTCTCGGGTAGGGTTCCCGTCCAAAAAATTACCTTCTTCAGAAGGGTGAGGTTTTTCAGGGGTAGATCCATTTCTTTCCAGGGAAAAAGGGTTTCCTGTTGAGAATGTAAGAGATCCCTTCTGCTTTTCAACTCCCTTTGCCGCTTCTCAAGAGATCGGGCTTTTTCCATAACCGATTCCAGATCAACTTCCGCAATCACCTCCTTTTCCGCCTCACGAGAGAGGAGAACTTTGGACACAACCAAATCTCCGATAAGACCCTTCTCCTCATAGGAAGTGAGAAAAGTGATCGCCGCTTCCAACTCCGTAATCCGCTTCTCCAGCCTGTCATCCGTTGCCGCCCTCGGAGGAAGGAGGTCCGGATATATCTTAGCGATAGGGCTCTCTTTAATCTTTGAAAATTGAAGTATCCTCAGCTCCTGGAGCCCTTTCAACAAACCCTCCCTCTCTTCCCTATGGCAGAGGAGGGAAACCTTTTGGATCCTTGTTAGCCCCATCTAACCCCCTTACTATCTCTGGGGTGCATAACCTTTTTCATTTAGCATTTTGTATTTTCTGCTTGACCTTGGAAACCGCTTCCTCGAAATGCCTTCTTGCCTTCTCACGAATTCTCTTGATCTCCTTTTCTCCATTCAATTTCATACTAACAATCTCCTTTTCCGCTTCTTCTTGGGCTCTCTTGACTGTCTCTTCAACCCACTTTTTTCCCCGCCATTCTGCTTCTTCAACCTTCTTTCGGGCTTCCTTCCTCGCCTTCTCGACGGCTTCCGAAGCCCTCCTATCTGCATCCTTCACCAACCTCACCGCCTCCTCTTCCACCTCTCGAATCCTCTCAATCCATTCCATGTAGAAACCCCTTTTAAAAACTCAGATTAACCCTGTGGTAACTATACCAAACCCCAATATCTCCTGTCAACAGAGAAAAAGTTACAGCATTCGGAAAGTTCGATACACTCAAGATTCTATATATGGATTTTCTGCCTTAACCTTCAAGTTTCTACCCTTGGCCATATTCATGAATCAGTAGCCGAGTCCACCTTAGATGGCCAATCTCAGCTTAGAGAATCAGGCGGGCTTTTGGGTTGATTACAAATCTCTTTAAACTCACCAAGAGAAACTCAATTTTCCATTGATTTTCTAAAAATTTCTGTTAAGATTTTTCAAGTTAAGATCGTTTAATTTGAAGAAGGAATTCAGGAGATTTCAAATGAGTACAACCAATCTATTCGTCGAACTCGTTGTGATTGGTACGGGTGCGGCAATTTGGCTAATCTTGGCAATCTTCAGTGTCTTCAACTACACATGGATACCCCTCGATAAGGTAATGTCCTTTCCATCCCTTATTCCAGCCTTATCCATAATCTATGTTCTTGGAATCGTTGTGGATCGATTTTCCGACTGGATTTTTGAACCGCTCACTAAGTACCTTTGCTCCAAATATTTTGAAAACTCAATGGACTATCA
>JADFOU010000119.1 GCA_022562655.1 candidate division TA06 bacterium | reverse complement strand
GTTCGAACCCTCTGGATCAATAATGTGATACTCGCAAATTTGACAAAGAAGATGGTTGAAAACCTTATTGGGATAGTGGAAATTGGATCTATGGATTGGGATGAACTTCAGAATGTACTTCTTTCAGAAACAAACAAAAAATTCGGAATATCGAATATCGAATCACGAATACGGGCAGAAGGAAAAGGCGCCCTCCCGAATCACGAACCACGGATTTCAAACATCGAATGGAATATCAGTAAGATTCGGGCAGACGAGGTGTGGGCGAAAGGCTTTAAGGGAAAGGGAGTTGTGGTAGGGCACATAGATACAGGTGTGAATTATAACCATGTGGATTTGAAGGATCATATGTGGACCAACCCAAATGAGATTGTGGGAAATGGGGTGGATGACGATGAGAACGGTTATGTGGATGATGTTTATGGGTATGATTTTGCCAACAGGGATGGTGACCCGATAGATGACCATGGCCATGGAACCCATACTGCCGGAACCATTGCTGGAGATGGAAAAGCGGGGCGTCAGACGGGTGTAGCCCCAGATGCCCAGATCATGGCCCTGAAGATCACCGATGCTGCGGGGTTGGCGAGTGAATCGGATGCCTGGGATGCGATTCAGTATGCCCTTGACAATGGGGCGGATGTCCTTTCTCTTTCCCTGGGCTGGAAGCATAAATGGAATCCCAATCGGATGAAGTGGAGAGAGGCTTTTGAGAATGCTTTGGCTGCAGGAGTGATCACTGTCGCTGCCGCGGGAAATGAAAGGGAATGGGGGAGCGAAGATGGACAGCCTGCCCCGGACAATATCCGAACCCCAGGAGATGTTCCTCCACCCTGGCTCCATCCTGACCAGACTTTGATTGGGGGAAGGAGTGGTGTGGTGACTGTTGGAGCAACGAATTCCTCCGATGACATCGCCTCGTTCTCCAGTTTCGGTCCCGTCACCTGGAAGATCTGGCTCCCTTGGACCGATTACCCCTACAATCCTGAGATGGGATTAATGGATCCAGATATCTCAGCTCCTGGGGTTTGTATTACCTCCCTCGGTGCCTTCAACAATACGGGCTATGCCCCCTGCTGGAATGGAACTTCTATGGCGACCCCCCACGTGGCAGGGGTGATGGCCCTCCTCCTTTCGGAAAATCCTGAACTGAATCCTTCAACCCTCGATTACCTCATTGAGACGAGTGCCCTCGACAGGGGTCCTCAGGGAAAAGACAATGACTATGGGGCAGGGAGGATTGATGCCTATGCCGCCCTTTTGGCCGATACCCTCGGAAATATCCCCATCGTTCTTGCCCTTCTCCCGAATCCCAACCCTTTCCGAGATGGGACAAAAATAGACTTTGAAATCCCTTATCCCGGTCATGTCACCTTGAAGGTTTATGACATTACCGGGCGGCTTGTCATAACCCTTCTTGATGAGAAAAAAGGCCTTGGAAGGTTTTCCGAACCCTGGAATGGCAGAGATGAGAGAGGGGTTCGGGTTCCCAACGGAATCTACTTCGCCTGGATTGAAGCAGAACCAGAGGGAGGGAAGGAGATTGAAAGGGCGACCCGAAAGATGGTCTTTTTAAAGTAGGAGTCGAACCCTTAGAATTTTTATTGACGAACACTTCTGAAAGTGATAGTTTTAATGGAAAGGGGGAAGCCACAATCCGCCAGCCGAGCCCTTCATACTCTCCCAACCCCCCGCCCGATTCTCCCTGCCCCACCCTCGGGCTGGGTCGGCCAGGGAGACGGACTCAAAAAAATCCTAAAAGGAAGGAAAACCCCACCAAGGAGTGGGCATTCCATAAGCCTCCTTGAAAGAGGAGAATAATGATTCCTTAAATCTTCTGGGTCACCTCCCTTCCCTCCACTCGTAAGGAAATGACCTACTCAAAAGATATATGAGAAAACAGCCTTTTGTCAATAAGAAAAAGAGGCGCCAGCCAAAAAATCTTGACTTCTTGAGTAAAGGATGGTTAAATAATCAATCTTTCCCATTTAACAACTCATCCTTTAACCAGTAACATAGTAATATGATCCATCCCTTTTTAGAGTGTCTTGAAAAGGGGACTCTCCTCTGCGACGGGGCGATGGGGACAATGCTTTATGCTCGAGGGATCTCCTTTGAACACGGTTTTGATGAACTCAATCTTTCCAACCCCAAACTGGTTCAGGAGATCCACCGAGATTACATTCGGGCTGGTGCAGAGATGATCGAGACCAATACCTTCGGGGGGAACCGGTTCCGGTTAAGGGGACATGATGTTGAGGAGAAGGTGAGGGAGATCAATCTCTGGGGTGCAAAGATTGCAAGGGATGTTCGGGAGACATTAGGGAAGTCCATCTTTGTGGCGGGATCGGTCGGACCCATTGGACAACCCTTAGAACCCATCGGCAGAATCACTTTAAAGGAAGCAAAGGACGCCTTTCGAGAGCAGATGGAAGGGCTCCTGGAGGGTGGCGTGGATCTCTTCATTCTCGAAACCTTTTCCAATCTTGAAGAACTCCAGCTCGCCATCTCCGCCTGCAAGGAGATTGCCCAGCTCCCTATCATTGCACAGATGACTTTTGGGGAAGAGAATCGGACAATGGACGGGCATTCTCCTGAAGGGGTAGCGAAAAGCCTAAAGGAATTGGAAGTGGATGTCGTCGGTGTGAATTGCAGTGTGGGACCCCAAGGGATCTTCGAGGTGATTCAGCGGATGGCAACTGTGTTGGTAGCACAGGCATCCTTGCCTGTGTCACCTTACCTTTCTGCCTTACCCAACGCAGGACTCCCCGGATATGTGGAGGGTCGCTTCATCTACTACTCCACACCGGAATACATGGCAGACTACGCAAAACGATTCATCGAAGCTGGGGCGAGAATTGTGGGAGGTTGCTGTGGGACGACCCCCGACCATATACGGGCGATGCACAAGTCCCTTCAGACAATTCAGCCCTCGGATAAAACCGTTCAGACCATCACAATTGCTCCTCCAGAACCCGATACGGTCTCTCAAAAACCCTTGGAAGCTCCAGGTGCATTTGCCAAGAAACTGGGTAAGGTCTTTCAGGTGAGCGTGGAATTGACCCCTCCAAAAGGGACAAACCCACAGAAGCTCTTGGCGGGTGCCCATCGAATGAAGGAAAGGGGAGTGGACGTTGTCAATATTACCGATGGTGCCATCGGTCGAATCCGAATGTCCGCCTTTGCCATCTGTGTCCTCATCAAGGAACAGGTGGGCATGGAGACCCTCCTCCATGTCACCTGCAGGGATCGAAACCTCATTGGGCTTCAGATGGATCTGATCGGCGCCCATGCAGCAGGAATCCGGAATCTCATGGTCATCACGGGAGACCCTCCCCAGGTAGGGGATTACCCCAATGCGACCGCCGTCTACGATGTGGATTCCATCGGACTTGTTCGAACCATCTCCCGCCTCAATCAAGGGGAAGACTGGATGGAGAACTCCATCGGTGACCCGACTTCATTCTGCATCGGAGTCGCCGTCAACCCCAGTGCCGAGGATTTGGATCATGAACTCGACCGATTCCGACAGAAGATCGAAGCGGGGGCTCATTTTGCCTACACCCAGCCCCAGTATGACCTGGAAACGATCCACCAGTTTCTGGAACGGATCGATGGGATTGATTTGCCTGTCTTCTTAGGCCTCCTCCCCCTCCAGAGTTACAAACATGCTGAATTTCTTCACAATGAGGTTCCAGGAATCGTCATCCCGGAGGCAGTCCAAGAGAGGATGCGGAAGGCAGGGGAAAAGGGGGCGGATGTGGGGGTCCAGATGGCGAGGGATCTTCTCGAGCAGGCTCGATCCCATTTTAAGGGTGCCTATCTGATGCCTTCCTTTGGAAGATATGAGAGGGTGTTGGAGGTGCTGGAGAGATAAAGTAGGGGCGAGGTCCCCTCGCCCTAACGACAGGCAGGGAAACCCTGCCCCTACAAATAGAAATGATGAAAAAGAAGTCAGAACTCCAAAAGCTTCGGGACAGGAAGGCTTACCGCATCCTTTCTTTAAAAGTCAAGACCGAGGTCGAGGCGGCACAGTTCATCCACGATGTCGGGTTCTGTCTCCTCTTCCCCCTGGATAGGGGAACGCCCCTACTTCCCTCCCTCTACGATGCCGTCTGTGGGGGCCAACGCCGCCTCATCCATGATTGGAATGAATATATGCAAAGGTTATGGACCTGGAAGGATGAACTCGCAGCCCACAAAAAGGTCTATTTTGGAAAGTTCTTCAAAGGGAGGCCCAGTTTCATCTCCCTCCAGATGCTCCCCTATTTTTATACCCTTTCAGGTAACTACGGCGATCTTGAGGATTATCAACAGGTCTATGAGGAGGGGAGGATCACCCAGGACGCCAAAAGGATATGTGAATTTCTCTTTGAGAAGGGACCCACCCCAACGGTTCGCTTGAAAAGGGAGGCGGGTTTCCGAGGAAAGGGAGGGAGAACTCGCTTCGAGAGAGCCCTCAAGGAACTCCAGCGGTCTCTCTTGGTCGTCAATGCGGGTGTCACTCAGGAGGGTTCATCCTGGCCCTCCATCATCGTAGACCTTCTCCTTCGGGTTCACCCACAAGTCGTGAAAAAGAGCGGGAAGATCCCGGAGGAGAATGCTCGAAGGAAGATCGCAAGAAAATATTTCGATATAGCTGTTGCCTCGACTGCCAAAGATCTATCCCAACTTCTGGGTTGGAAGAAAGAGATAGTCCACGAGACCCTCCAATCCCTTCTGAAAAAAGGGGTGATTCTCTCCGGAGATGGGGATCTCTATCTCTCTTCCCAAATCGATTGATCGTTCTTTTCAGCGGATCCACTGATTAGACCCTCATCTTCTAAATCCACTTAAACCGCTGTTGAATAAGGCTTGACAGTTCCATCTCTTTGCATTATCCTAATAGAAACGTCAAGGATAGAGTCATCGGTTAAAAAATTCACTTCGACCCAACGACCCTTTCACGATTTAACCATTAAACCAGATGAAAGAACTACTCACCAAAAAGAATCTTGAGTATGCCGAGCGGACAAAGGAGATTGCTGACAAATATGTCCGTCCCGCAGCTGCAGAACTGGATCGGAATCAGACCTACCCCTGGGAGATCGTGAAGAAACTCCAGGAAGCAGGGCTGATGGGGGTCTGGATCCCCAAGGAGTACGGAGGAGAGGGAGATGGCATACGAAACCTCTGCATCGTCATTGAGGAACTCTCCAAAGCCTGTGGTGGGGTGGGGGTTGCCTACGCCGTCAATGCCCTGGGGAGCTTCCCGATTACAATCCACGGTACGGAAGAGCAGAGACAGAGATGGCTCCCTGCCATCGCCAAGGGGGAGAAACTGGTCGCCTATGGCCTCTCCGAAGTGGAGGCGGGGAGTGATGCTGGGTCCATCAAGACCCGTGCAGAACGGAATGGGGATTCTTATACGATCAACGGTGACAAAAAATGGACCACGAACGCCGGTGCCGCCTCCATCTATACCATCTACTGCGTCACCAATCCTGAGAAAGGGACCCGGGGGATCTCCGCCATCGTTGTGGAGAAGGGAACAGAGGGGTTCACCATCGGAAAGGAGGAGGATAAGATGGGGATCCGCTGCGTCTCCCTTCATGAGATCCACTTCAAAAACTGTAAGGTCCCAGCCAAAAATCTACTTGGAGAAAAGGAAGGCATCGGCTTCAAAAATGCGATGATGACTCTGGATAAGGCAAGACCAGGGGTGGCAGCTCAGGCTGTAGGCCTTGCCCAGGGGGCCCTCGACCTTGCCGTGGAGTACACAAAAAAGAGGCAACAGTTTGGTCAACCCATCGCCTCCTTTCAAGGGATTCAGTTTATGCTGGCGGACATGGCGACCCAGGTCGAGGCGGCTCGCCGTCTGGTTTATGCTGCGGCGGATGCCATCGACGCAGGCGCCACCCATTATACAAAAATCTCTGCAATGTGCAAACTCTACGCCACCGATGTTGCTATGAAGGTGACCACCGATGCGGTCCAACTCTTTGGCGGTTATGGCTATATGAAGGACTATCCCATTGAGAAGTATATGCGAGATGCCAAGATCACCCAGATCTATGAAGGGACCAACCAAATCCAGCGCATAGTGATTGCAAAAAACCTCTTGAAAGAGAGTGGTTCTTCCTGAATTGAATCCCCACAAGATTTCGCAGGTTTCTCCTGCTCTTGGGTTTGCCCTGAACTTGATTCAGGGAACGGAGATCTTCGATTCCACCCGATTCGAGTGGTCCATTTTTCATATAAAATAGTCCGCCTGCCGAGCCCTTCATACTCTCCCAACCTCCCACCCGATTCTCCCTGCCCCACCCTCGGGCTGGGTCGGCCAGGGAGACGGACTAATATTGCATTG
>JADFOU010000118.1 GCA_022562655.1 candidate division TA06 bacterium | reverse complement strand
GAGAACCCGAGATCTATGGAACGACCACTTTAAGGGAGCTTCATCAAGAGATGGAGAGGCTGGCACAGAAGCTGGACATCCAATTGGAATTTTTGCAATCCAACCATGAGGGGGAGATCATCACTGCGATTCAGAAGGCAAAGGATGGTGTCGACGGACTCATCATCAATCCTGCAGCCTTTACTCATTATAGTATAGGCATAGCCGATGCAATTCGGACTGTAGGGCTTACCGCCATCGAGGTTCATCTCACCAACATCTATGCTCGGGAAGAATTTCGGAGGAAGTCGGTCATTGCTCCTGTCTGCAGGGGCCAGATTACTGGTTTTGGAGTCCAGAGTTACCTCTTAGCCCTCCAGGTGCTGTAAGTCTGAATAGTAAAATTGAAGTACAATAAAAATCCCCCATATCGGGGGATTTTTTAAAGCGCAGGGATTAAGCCTTACAAGATCAGCACAAGGTTGAAGATCGCCTCAAGTGGTAGTGAGTAATCGCAGAACCAATTTACTCGCCTCTTTCAGGGTGTCGAAAACCCCTATTCCTTGAGAAGCGACGGCTTCGAAGAAGGGGGCTCCCTTCTGATTCAAGACACTTTCCAATTCTTCCACCGGACTGATAGAAGGGAGATCTCGTTTGTTGTACTGGAAGATAAAGGGAAATCCATCCATTTTCATGTCGTGGCTTACGAGGTTTTGCTCCAGATTCTTCAAGCTTTCAATATTGTCTTCAAAGCGATCTGTTTGTGAATCGGCAACGAAGACAAGACCATCCATCCCTTTTAAGATGAGGCGTCTCGAAGCATTGTAATAGACTTGGCCAGGGACGGTGTAGAGGTGGAACCGAACCTTGAACCCCTTGATGGTTCCAATGTTTAAGGGAAGGAAGTCAAAAAAGAGGGTTCGGTCAAGTTCTGTGGCCAGGCTGATCAATTTTCCCCGAGTTTCGGGTGCAACTTTGGAGAAAACATATTTGATGTTGGTTGTCTTCCCGCAGAGTCCCGGGCCATAATAGACGATCTTGCAGTTGATCTCACGGGACGCATAATTGATAAGAGACATGGTTTAATAATTAGAAATCGGTTGTTTTGAGATTTTTCACTGCTTTCGATTTTCCAATATCCTTCACAAATTTTTAACTTATTTAAAGAGGTTATCGATTTCTTCTTCTGCCTCACGGGTAAACTCGGCATCCACAATGGAGGTGGTAGTAGGACCCCCTTCCTCTAATTTTTTATAAATATTTTGAAAGATTTCAGAAATCTCCTTGGAGATCTGGGTCGCCCTTACCCGAACCAACCCAAGGGTGGATCTTTTGTCAAAGAGGACGACCAGAATCACCTTGGAATCTACCATTGAGACATAGATGTTCTCCCGTTCCCCCTCATGAAAGAGGTCGGAAAACTCTTCCTCTCCGATGAGAGCAGCCAATTGTTTGGTGGCGGCAAAATCTGCGGCAGAAAGGCTGGCGAAGGAGGTGATGTCCAGCTTATCCGTCTTTCCGACGCTCGTGATGAGTTGACCCGCCCTGTCAATGAGGAGGATTGCATTGGCTTGCGTTCTCTGTTGAAGTTTCTCCAAGGATTGATGGATCAAGCGGAAATCATCCTGAAATAGGCTTACACCACCCATTTCAATACTCCCTCCTTCCTTCTAAGGCTCTGGCGAGGGTCACCTCATCGGCATAATCCAGGTCACTTCCCACTGGAAGACCCCGAGCGATCCTCGTTACTTTCACATCCAGGGGTCTCAAGATTTTGGAGATATAAATGGCAGTGGCCTCTCCTTCTACATTGGGATTTGTCGCCAGAATGACTTCTTGAATCCTTTCTCCTCGAACCCTTTCTAAGAGTTGCTCAATCCTCAGGTCTTCTGGACCTCTTCCATCCAATGGAGAGAGGGCACCTCCTAAGATATGATACCGACCCTTAAACTCCCCGGTCCGCTCAAAGGCAATCACGTCCCCCGCCTCTTCCACAACGCAGAGGAGGATGGGATCCCGTCCTTCATCGGTGCAGATGGAGCAGAGTTCTTCTTCTGTTATATTGAAACATCGTGTGCAGGGCCTCACCCTCTCCTTCATCAGCTCAATCGCCTTTGTGAGTTGGAATGTTTCATCCTTTGGGGATTTCAGGAGGTGAAAAGCGATCCTTTTGGCGGATTTTCTCCCAATCCCCGGAAGCCTCTGCAATTCCTCTAAGAGGTGAAAAAAAACAGGAGAGACTTCCATCTTCATACTCCTCAGTAAAGGCCATACAACCCTGTAATTTCGGCTCCCAAAACTTGCGAGTTCAGTTTACTTTATTCACCCTTGAGTTCAGTAAACTTGTTTAAAAGTCCCTGGACGTTAAGCCCTCCTGTTAGCCGTTTCATCTCTTCAGCGGCTACTTCCTGTGATCTCCGCTTTGCTTCATTGACTGCAGCCACGATGAGGTCTTCCACCATCTCTACATTCTCTCGATCAAAAAGCTGGGGATCTATCTTTAATGAGACGATTAGCTGTTGCCCATCAGCCACAACAGTAATCATTCCTCCTCCTGTGGTAACCTCCACCCTCTTCGTTGAGAGTTCCTTCTGAACCTCTCCCAATTTTGCCTGGATGTCTTTGGCTTGGTTCATCAAGTTTAAGAAGTCCATCATCTTTTTTCTCGATTGAAAATAGAAAGCTTGTAGATTGTAAGGTTGAATCTGGAATCTTTGAAATCTATGATACCAACTCTGCCTCAAAGATCTCAGCAGCTTTTTCTACGATGGAATCCGCAGGCCTTTCATTCCATTCGCACTCTATCCGTACAGGCCTCCCCATTAAACCTTTCAGGATTTCTTCCAAAAGCGTCTTATTCTTCTTCTCTTCAACCTGTTCCTTTGCAAAGGCCTTATCTTTCGGAAAAGTGATGTGAAGAACGTCTCCCTCCAGGCAAGTAGGATCTCCAGATTGAAGACAAACAGCGAGTCCTTTCTTGTTTTTGGGGGTCATTTGGAGGAGACTCTTCCAGACTTCGTTGAGATCTTTCTCCCTCTGAGGTTTTGGATTCTCTGGAGGTTTGGGGTCTATAGACTCATTAGACCCCAGAGACTCCTCGGAGTGTATAGACTCCTTCTTTCCAATACTTTCAATCTTTTCCATCCGCTCCAGGAGGTCCTTGAGATGAACAGTGGAATCTATTCGAACGAGGCGAACAATACAGGATTCCAAGAGGATCCTTGGATGATCACTCCTCTTCATCTGGTTTTCAGTTTCGGAAATGATCTGGAGCATTCGGAGTAGCTTTCCAGTATCAAGACGAGAGGCTTGCTCTTCAAAACGTCTCCGCTCTACCTCTGTAAGGCTCAAAATTCGGTCTGTCTGGAGTTGGTGCTGAACATGGAGAAGGGTTCGAAAATGCTCAATCCATTCCGGGAGAAATTCTCGGTCATCGATCCCCTGAGATGTCAGATTTTCTATAAAATTGAGGGCTGAGGAACCATCCTGATGGAGGACTCTGTCGGTTAACTCGTGGAGGAGATTGGTATCGAAAAAGCCTAAGACTGTCCGGACATCCTCAACACGAATCCTTCCTTCCGTAAAGGAGGAGAGTTGATCCAGCATGGACTCCCCATCTCTCATACTACCATCTGCCTTTTGGGCTAAAAGTCGGTCCGCTTCGGAGTCAATCTCAATCCCCTCCTCTTTGGCGATAAATCGAATCCTGTCCACGATCTCCTGAATTCGTAATCTTCGAAAATCAAAACGCTGGCATCGAGAGAGGATCGTAGAGATCACCTTCTGGGGCTCTGTAGTAGCAAAGATAAAGAGAACATGCTCAGGGGGTTCCTCCAGGGTCTTGAGGAGGGCATTGAAGGCCTCTGTTGTGAGCATGTGGACTTCGTCTATAATATAGATCTTATATCTGTCCCGTGCCGAGACATAGCGAACATTCTCCCTCAAATTACGAATCTCGTCAATCCCCCGATTGGAGGCACCGTCAATCTCATAAACATCCATGCTTCTGGACTCAGCAATCTCGAGGCAGGAAGAGCACTGATTGCAGGGGGAGCCGGTAGGACCCAGTTCACAGTTGAGGGATTTGGCTAAAATCCGAGCCATTGTTGTCTTTCCCACCCCTCGGGGTCCCGAAAAAAGGTAGGCATGGGCGAGGTGGTTTGTTCGGATGGCATTTTTTAAAGTGGTCGCTACATGCTCTTGTCCAACGACCTCTTGAAAGGACTTGGGACGGTACTTCCTCGCTAGGACTAAGTAACCCATCTGAAAAGTCAGTTAAATGTTTAAATTAAAATAGTAAACGGTAAATCGTAATTTGTCATTAAAAGGTGCCTCCTTTAACCAAACACCCAATACTGATTTCCAATTACCAATTACCGTATTAAGGGTGGAGCAGACCCGACTTGAACGGGCGACCTCCTCCGTGCGAGGGAGGCGCTCTCCCAACTGAGCTACTGCCCCGAGAAAGAAGTGGGTCTTTATAAATTCTCAGGAATTTTTTTAAGAGATCTATTCTCCCTCACCCGAAGGGTCACTTTTTAGGGACAATCTTGATCCGAAAGAAACTGAGTCAAAATAATATAACAGTGAAAAAGAAGAATGTCAATAGAATTTTAACGAGTTTTATACTTTCTCAACGCAGGAGGAGAATTTTCTTTGACTCCCCAAAATCTTTCCCTTGAAACCGATAGAAGTAGACTCCGTTCGAGACCTTCTGCCTCATGTCGTTATGACCATCCCAGAAGACTGGAGTAACTCCTTCTTGAACTTCCCCCTCTACAAGGGTCCTCACCAGTCTTCCAGCGTTGTCGAAGATCTTTAAAGAGACATAGCTTCTTATCGGGATTTGGTAGAGGATGGTGGTGGTGCAAGAGAAAGGGTTCGGGTAGTTCTGCTTCAATTCAAAACTGGCAACACCAGGTGAAGAATCATAGAAGGAAACTTCCTCCAGCCGGAACACTCTGGGTAAACTGGCTTCTGAGACCTCAACAGGACCCTGGCTCACCTCACCGGTGGCTTCAATGTGGTAGGTCGTCCTGCCCTCCGTTTTGATAACAATATCCCCGACACAATAGTCGGCATAACTTGTCTGACTTCCTGCAGGGTATCCTTCCTCGGTTTGCAAGACAAGAGTAGAATCAGCCGTGATACACGATGCCTGAGCATGGAGGACATTCTCTACCACACCCTTCCTGGGATGGTTCCAGTTTGAGTTCTGTCCATCCCCTACTGAGATGAGTGCCACTTGAGGGGAGAGGAGGTTCATATAGTCACGGTTCATACTGCTTTCGCTTCCATGATGGTTTACATGAAGAACTTCAACTCCTTCTGAGCCCAGGAGAGCCGCAATACCGCTCCGCATCAGAGATTGGGATAAGGGAGTTTCTACATCCACTTGATTGGTTGACCGACCCGTACAAGCCGAATCGGCCTCCCCTCCTCCCAAGTCACCGGTGAAAAGGTACTCAAAATTTAGATGTTCAATGAGAATCCCTACAGAACGGTCATTTTCATTATTCTGAGCATCTGGGACAGGTCCATGACCCAAAACCTCTCCATCCACCACGACGCAGGTGACTCTGGCGCATTTCCCAAGGGGGATGACGGTGCCCAATGGGATTTTCAGAGAAGGACCGGCTGAAGTGGACGCCGCCGCATCCTTGAAATCCTGGACGGTTGCTGTCCAGTAGTCACTTCCGTTGTCATAAATCCTCTTCCAGACATCATACCCAGCCTGGATCACCTCATCCAGCCCACCACAGTGATCGGCATGGAGATGACTTGCGATCATATAGTCCAGACCATCTTGAGGCATAAGTCCGATTGATTGAAGATAAGGAACGACCTCACTTCTCCCCTTTCCGTTATTTCCTCCGTCCATTAAAATCGTCGTTCCATCAGGACCGATAATGAGGGTAGCGCTTCCCTGTTGGACATTGATCGTGTGAATCTCAAGAAGTCCTGAAGGGGTGAAAGAAGAGGCTTGAAGGGGGAAATGAGAGAGGAGAAGAAGGAGGAAGAGAATTTTCGAAGGCTTCATCGGTAGGAATTCCTGCACTGAACCAAATTCAAAGACTTTTAAAGTAACCCTACGCGCAAAGCTTCGGGTTACACTTATCACGAATATGGCTGTAAGCCACCTGAAGCTATCCTTCGCTATTCTATAGCTACGGAGTAGCGACGAATAGCTTTAGCGAAAGGTGGCGGAGAGGGTGGGATTCGAACCCACGAGGCCTTTAAAGGGCCCACACGATTTCCAGTCGTGCTCCTTCGACCAGTCTCGGACACCTCTCCGTCATTTGGAACCACAATCCGCCTGAGGCGGATCAGATTTCCACAGATTTTTTCTATTTTGAGCTTTGCATCGTTCAT
>JADFOU010000117.1 GCA_022562655.1 candidate division TA06 bacterium | reverse complement strand
CAACTGCCTCCTGCCACTGCTACTGTCTTTTCGACTGGCCACTGCCACCTGCTACTGCTACTGAAGTCTGGTACGCCGCGGAGGAATCGAACCTCCAACCTACGGATTAAGAGTCCGTTGCTCTACCAATTGAGCTAGCGGCGCGTTTTTTTTAGCTGATAGCGATCAGTAAATCAGTAGCAGTTGGCAGTTGCAGTTGACTGCTTCTGCGATCTGTCGCCGACCTTCCTTCGCCCGCGCTCCGTCGCTGAAGCTATGGAGCGTAAGCGACCGAAACGTGCTTCGTGAAGGCGGGAGCTTTGGCCCGGCCTTCGCAGCCGCACTCCGTCGCCAAAGCTCTGGAGCGTCGGTGACTTCGGCGCCTCCCTGCCGGTAGGCAGGGAGTTGGCAGCGTAGGCGACTTCCTGCTACTGCTACTGTCCTTTTGACTGCCACTGCTACCTGCTACTGCCACTGAAGTACCGCGCGCCTGGCCCGATTCGAACGGGCGACCTTTGGATTCGAAGTCCACTGCTCTATCCAGCTGAGCTACAGGCGCATAAATGGTAGTGACCAGGGAAAAGTGATCAGTGAACTCTGTTACTCTAAAAGATTACTATAGGAAAGATTCTTTGTCAAGCCTTCCTTATATCTTTCTGGTTTGGAGTCAGTAATTGCTGTTGACTGCTACTGCTAACTGCTACTGCCACTGAATTAATTGGTCTTTCTTCACTGACTTCTGATCACTGATCCCTGTAGTTTAGAGGTTAAATAACTTGACCTTCTCCAAAAGAAAACATATGATGTGAATATAGGATGGAGCAGAAGATGAATTTAACCAGAGATCTTCGATTCCTCAAAAGGTTGCTTCTACTGTGGGGATTGGCTGGTGGGCTGCGGGAATCTGCGTTTCTTTCAATTCTCCTTTTCTCTTTGGTCTTCCTCGGATGCCGGCAGGAAGAAAAGTCGATAGTGTCCAAGGAGTCTATGGAGCCCAAAAGTGAAACAGTTGAATTTCCCTCTCCACCTCCTGAAGACTTGGAGGGTTTTTCCCTCTACCTCCTAAAGAAGAAAAGTCTCGTCATCATTCATTTAGAGAGGGAAAAGGTGGTGAAGAAGGTTTCGATTCCAGAAGAACTGGAAGGAGGGGAGTTCTCAAGTGACGGACAGGTCCTCTACCTTTTCACAAAGAGAATGATCCTTCCCTTTCATCTTCCCGAGGGAGAACTCTTGAAAGGGATCGCCTTGAAGGAGAACCCCCTTCTTACTTTGATAAATCCTCGTGGAGAAGAGATCTTCACCATCAGTCCGAAAGGGACCCTCTCCGTCTTCCGTTTTGCGGAAGGCTCAGAAGAGGTAAGAGATCTTTTTATAGAAGGAAGGCCGAAAAAATGTCTCCTGAGTTCCGATGGGACCCATCTTTTTGTGACAACTGAAGGTACTTTCCTCCAAATCGATTGGCGGGAGAGAAAGATCCTTCAAAAAAAGGAGATTCCGGTCCCCGTAGACTTCCTCCTGAGCCCCTATGGGAAGAAAGTCTACTGGCTGGGGAAGACGGAAATGAGGGTCCTTGAGAGCGAGACCCTAAAAGAGATCAAAACCATTCCCCTTCAAGGGAACCCCATAGGACTTCGAACCACCCCGGCGGGTAATAAGGTCTATCTCCTCTTTGAAAAGGCGATCTGGGTGTTGAGGACGGCGTCCCTAAGATTGGAGACCAAAATGGACATTGAAGGACAACTCCGAGACTTTCTGATCAGTCCAGATGGCTCCTTCGCCTTTGCCATGGTAGAATCCGCCTCCCTGCCCGAATCGGGCGCGGCCGACCCAGACCGGGGGGGGAGCGAGGAGAATCGGGCAGGGGGTTCGGACTCGGCAGACGGACCTCAACTCCTCATACTGGATCTGGGTTTGGATCGGGTCATCACCTCTCTTCCCCTTCCGCACTCCGCGCTCCCAATTCGGAATTCGGATATCGTTTCGATCCCCAAAGGGGAATTCGGAATTCGGAGGATGGTCTTCACGCCTGAAGGTTCGAGGCTCTATCTCCTGACCGATTCGCTTTATAGGGTGGATGTAGGGAAACGAGAGATCTTTCCCATCCTCGCTGGTAAAGGAGGAGAGGCTCTCCTCATCAACACGGTTCCCATCACCCCTCTTCCCAAGGAGGAGGTCAAAGTCGTGAGGAAAACCCGAAGGGAGAGAGATGTCTTCACCATTCAGGTGAGTTCCCATCTTGAGAAAAAGGGGGCGGAGTCTGGACTCCTCCAACTTCGTTCCTATGGTTATCCCGCTTATCTCGTCACCTCCACGACTCGAGAAGGGGTCTGGTATCGAGTTCGGGTGGGTGGATTTGCCACCCGAGTAGATGGGGAGGTGATGGCGGAGAAGATCGGAGGGATTCTGAGGCGACGCCTCTGGGTAACTCGGTCCCGGATAGACCCTACTATCCTACCCGAGGTTCCCCTATCCGGAAGGGATCTGAATGGGGATGGAAAGAGAGAGGAGGCGGTTCTGGTGGATGATAAGCGGATTCTTCTCTTCTCCCTCGACAGAGGGTTCTTTCAAAAAGTATTTGAGACTCAGAAGGGGAAAGAAACCTACAGCGGAGAACCCGAATTCAAGGATCTAGATGGGGACGGTACACTTGAGGTCGTCACCCCCCTCCTGATTGGAGACAGTCTCTCCGTCATTGATTGGGGGGAGAATGGGTTTTTTGAGAGAATTGTGGAAAAGGAAGTTAAAAATAATTCATTGCAAAAATAGCAATTAGCATTGAAAAATTTTGAACTTCAGTGGCAGTAGCAAGAAACAGCGGTCCCGCCCGTGGCGGGACAACTTCAGACTGCTACTTGAATTATGAAGATTCGTGTCGTTCACATCATTGCCAAACTGGAACTGGGGGGAGCCCAGAGAGTGGTTTTGGAGACTATTCGCCGACTCGATCGCAAACAATTTGAGAGTGTCCTGATTACCGGAAAAGAGGGTATATTAGTAGATGAGGCGAAGCGAATCGGGCAAGAACTAAATATTAAAACCTACTTCCTTCCGCAACTCCTCCGGGAAATCCGCCCTATTCAGGACCTACGAGCCCTCTACGCTATCAAACAAATCCTTCGAGCATCCAGCATCCAGCATCCAGCATCCAGGATAATCGTCCACACCCACGGTTCCAAGGCAGGAGTCCTTGGGAGGTTTGCAGCGAAGATGGCAAGAGTTCCCGTCATCATCCATACCATTCATGGATTTTCCTTCCACGACTTCCAGAACTTGTGGATCAAAAAACTTTACATCGGATTGGAACGGTTTTGTGGGAAGTTTACGACGGTTCTGGTTGCTGTTTCTCGTGCCACTCAAAAAAAGGGACTTCGAGTGAGGATCGGCGGCCCTTTCCAGTATCGAGTAATCCCCCCCGGAACACGCATAGAAGAGTTTCTCCATGTAAAAGTGGATCCAAATGAGAAGAAGAAAGAATTGGGCATCCCCGTAGATGTGAAGGTAGTGGGGACCATCACCTGTTTCAAACCCCAGAAAGCACCACTGGACTTCATTCAGGTTGCCAAGGGGGTGATAGGGACTCTACCCGATTGCCGTTTCTTGATTGTGGGAGATGGAGAGTTAAGGGGTGAGGTGGAAAAGATGATTCAGGAGTTCGGGCTTGCCGATCACGTGAAACTTTTGGGCTGGCGCAGGGATGTCCCGGAAGTTCTCTCCACATTTGATCTCTTCCTCCTCACTTCTCTCTGGGAGGGGCTCCCTCTGGTCTACGGGGAGGTGATGAGTGAGGGGAAACCCATCGTCGCCACCCGGGTAGATGGAACTCCCGAAGTCATAGAGGATGGGGTGAATGGATATCTCGTGGAGCCGAGGGATATCAAAGGGATGGTGGATCGTGTTCTTCGTCTTTTAAAGGATGATGGGCTTCGGAAGAAGATGGGAGAGGCAGGGAGGAAACGGGCTGGGCAGTTTGATGTCCAGAATGGTGGAGAGAATTGAGGAATTGTATACGGAGGAGATTAAAAGGGTTAATAAGACAGGTAACTCTTGAGCAACCTTTCTGCTTGTTTATAATTGATAAAATATTTCGACAGTTCCCGTTTGTATTTCTCTGAATGGTCGAAGTGTTTCAGGTGAAGAAGTTCATGTAAGACTACATAGTTTCTGAGGTTTTCTGGAAGGCATATGAGTTTGCTATTGAAATAAAGATCTCCATTATTTTTACAGTATCCCCAAATTTTCATATCCTTAATATGAAGTGAACTATACTCCACTCCCAATCGCCTTCCCCACTTATTTGAATCCCTTTTAATACTCTGAAGTGTCATTTGAGCGACGAATTCCTTTAGTATTTCATGCCACTTTCTTTCAGGATTTTCATATAGATGGAGAACTTTTTTATAAAGCCTCACACCCTTCCGTCCTCTGTTTCGCTTTACGTTCCGCACTCCGCCTTCCGCACTCCCCACTTGGAAGACCTTTACCTTTATCGGTTCACCTTTGTAGAGTATTGCCTTTTTGTTGAAAAGTCTCTTCATCTGGGACATTTCTTTGATCTTTTTCTCGATCCAGGGAGATTTCTTCTTGAGGAATAGGGGTATGGATAGCTTCTGATTTTTGGGAATCGATATCTCAAGGCGGAGATCCGACCCAATCTTTAGGTAGATATGACGTATATCCTTTCTACTGATATTGTAGGGAATGCTTCTTCCATTCACATTGAGGTTGGGCATTTTTATTGGTCCTCTTGTTGTAGGGGCAATTCCCGCCTACCGGTAGGCATGGCATCAATTGCCCCTACGAAACCCCGCCAAAAATTGGGTCATCTCCTCCGCCATTCTGCTGATCTCCGGAGTTTCAAGTCTTCCTGAATATTGTCCAAGGCTCGCTTCGAAAAACTGCTTCTCTATGTCTTGAAGGACCTTCCTCTTCTCCTGCCAGCCAGAGAATGTATCAGAACTCACCCCATCGATAAGATTCTTGATAAACTGCACCTCCGCCTCTCCACTCTCAAGCCCGTGTTTTTTCAAAACCTGCAGAAGTCCATACTCCTCATCCTTTATATTGTACTTTTTCTTCGCTTCTCTTCCGGCCTCATCCACCTTTACCATATCCCCGACCAGTTCCTTTAAGGATTGTATAAGGACTGTCCCATCCCTCTCTTTGAGAATTCTCTCCAACTTCTCCCTCAATGACTCATAGAGCGGGTTTTTTTCTATACAAATGATAATGTGATTTCGAATGGCGCAAGTCAACTCCATCCTTTCCTGATCTCTTGTATATTTCTCTCTTTCGAGATTTCTCAGATAATTCCCGTCAATTTTGAAAGTTCGAATTTTCCCTAGCCCATAAACTTCCACACTCTCCCGAATCAATTCCTTTATCTTCTCAATTTCTTCCTCCAAAGGTCTCTCTCCTCTACGGGTGAATTTTCGAAAGCCCTCATTGACCGCGATGAGCCAACGGAAATCCTTTTCGACTTTGAGGATAAAGGGGTCGGGGGCAATCGTCTCATAAAGCCTCCGAAGTTGAAAGAATTTTTCCTTGAAGCCTTTCAGGGTTTCCTCATCTTGCAGTACCTCAATGGCTTTTAAAAAGGAATCCCTTGAACCATCCCGGGTAATCCCATCAAAGGGTTTTAGAATTGCTGTTAGGACATCCTTGAACTGCCTTTTCAGGTCGTCAAACTCCTTCGCAACACCCTCAATATCTACATCCTCAAAGTGAAGAGCCTTCTTAAGATTCTTAAAAACCCCAATATAATCAACTATTATCCCTCCAACCTTCTTGGGATATGGACGGTTCGTTCGGGAAATCGCCTGAAGAAGTCTATGGTCCCGGAGGGGCTTATCCAGATACATCACTTGCTCAATCGGGGCATCAAAACCTGTAAGAAGCATATCGGTCACGATGAGAATCCTTGGATTCTCTCCCATCTTCTGAAAGAGATCCATCGCAATCTTCTTTACTGTTTCCCCCTTTTTCAAATGATGTTTCAGTAAGAGTTCTTTACCCTCATCTTTCTGAGATTTGGTATAAACAACCTTCGTCCATTCTTCAGGGAGATGCTTATTCAGTTCCTCTTTATAGAGGGCACATGCCTCTCGATCTACTCCCACTAGTTGAGCTTTCATTTTGAGGGGTTCAACATACTTCTGAAAATGCTCCGCAACATCTTTTGCTACTTCTTTAATGTGTCTTTTCGATTTCAGAACTTCTCTAATCTTCACCGCTTTGTCCAAGACTTTCTCCTGCTCATCATCGTTCAAGTCTTCTGTTCTAGAATAGAACTCGTGGTCTATGATATCTTGGATAGGGCCATAAAAAACCGGACGGGGAAGATAAAAGATTGGAACGGTTGAACCATCGTCAATAGATTGTT
>JADFOU010000116.1 GCA_022562655.1 candidate division TA06 bacterium | reverse complement strand
ATTTGTCGGGGACGGTGCCCCCTCCTTCGCTCTAACGAGCTTCGAAGGACAAGCTCCGAATACTCGAAGGATTTTCAACCCCCTCCTCGCTCTAACGAGCTACGAAGGACGAGCTCCGACTTCGCGAAGGATCTACGACTTGACTTTTTGACTAAATTCATCTTGCCTCAACGGTAAACCGATAAAATTAAATTGCTTTGGAACCAACATCCTTTGTCTTTCGTCTCGAAATCGAAAAAGACCTCCCAGTAAGGAAGGCCTTTTCTTACTTAATTGTCAGTCGTTATCTGTTTATAGTAGTCTTTCGTCTAATGTCTATAGTCCGTTTTTATGCGCTTCTCTCCACAGTAAAATCCGCTAATTGGAACAGGGTCTCTTTGGTCACAGAATCCGGTAGGTTCTCCATGCCCTCTTTGGAAATCTGGGCATAATCCTTCGCCTTCGCCAGGGCATCCTCAAGGCCATTCGTTGCTTTCATTCTCTCCTGGATCCAATCGAGATCTTCCTCTCCCAATGTTCGTTCTTGTAAAGCGCTTTGGATTTTCTCTTTTTCCTTTTTTGAAATCCGCTGGCAAGTGTAGATGAGGGGGAGGGTAACCTTTCCCCCTATGAGATCCCGCCCCCTCGGTTTTCCCATCGCCTCTTCACTTCCAATAAGATCGAGGCAGTCATCTGTGATCTGAAAGGCCATTCCCAAATTGAGGCCATAATGGGCAAGGGCATTTACCTTTTTCTCCTTCATCCTGCCCGAAGAGGCTCCCACTTGACAGCAGGCGGACATCAAGGAAGCAGTCTTCTTTTCAATGATCTGGAGGTATTTCTTTTCGTCCATATTGAGGCGGAAGCGGCCCACGACTTCTCGGATCTCCCCATCACACATTATATTGGTCACATCGGAGAGGAGACTGATGGCGGGGGTGGCATTGAGTCGAGCCAGGAGGGAAAACCCTTTGGTATAAAGGTAATCTCCAAGACACACGGAGATCTCCATTCCCCATCTTGAATTAATGGATTTCTGGTTTCGCCGGTATTCGGATTCGTCAATGAGGTCATCATGGATTAAGGCGGCAGTATGGATCAACTCCACAGCCGTCGCCAAGGGGATGACACCGTCCCCTCCACCATTTCCCAATTTCGCTGCAAAAAGGACAAGAGCAGGCCGGAGACGTTTGCCTGATGTGGCAAGGACATACTGGAAGAGTTGATTTATGATCTCTTCCTTTCCACCGAGGGCCTCCCGGAGGTTCAGTGCGACCTTCTCAAGGTCCTTCTGGATGGGTTTATAAATCTCTTCTAATTTCATCAATTCAAATTTGGAACCACCCCGCCTAAGGCGGGGAGAGAATCTGTGAAATCTTGTTGTGAAGCGTCTTTATTTTTTAGGTTCAATCAATATCTGCAAGAACAACGACGCGGTTTTTCTCCACACGCAAGAACCCCCCGTGGAGAGGGATGGATTTCTCCTGACCCTCCAGGAGGGTGATCTTTAATGTTCCGTTCTTCAAACCGCTCACAAAGTGTGCGTGTTCCGCAAGGATGCCAAACTCTCCCATTTCACCAGGTGCAGAAAGAGCTCTGGCTTCTCCTGTGAAGATTGGCCGTTCAATAGTTAGTATTTCTAATGCAAAGGGTTTTTCATCCATGAGATCAATATTTGATGAGTAAAATTCACATTTAAAGTAAAGGTCATAATCTGTAGTTGACTGTTACTGTACTCCTTGTTCGACTGCCACTGCCACCTGCTACTGCTATTGATTCTACCCAATCGGTCCTTTTGTATCCTCCCAACCCTCTCGGGTTCCCTCTTTCCGTTGCTCAGCCCGCTCGATGGCGAAGAGTTTCTCTTTCCTTTTTTCAGGTTCTTCCGTCTCTTTCCGTATGCGTTCCGCCTTCTCCTTTGCATCATCAATGGTTCCTACCATATAAAATGCCTGCTCCGGAAGATCATCATGTTGTCCTTCGAGAATCTCCTTGAAACCCCGAATGGTCTCACTCAAATGGACATACGCCCCTGGAGTTCCGGTGAACTGCTCGGCGACGAAGAAGGGCTGAGAGAGAAATCGCTGGATTCTTCGAGACCTCGCGACAATCGACTTATCCTCTTCCGAAAGTTCCTCCATTCCTAAGATGGCGATGATATCCTGAAGTTCTTTATACCGCTGGAGAACCTTCTGAACACCACGAGCCACATTGTAGTGTTCCTCCCCAACGATTCGGGGATCGAGGATTCGAGAAGTTGAACCCAGAGGGTCTACTGCGGGATAGATCCCTAACTCTGCAAGGGAACGTTCGAGGACGGTGGTGGCATCCAGATGGGCGAAAGTGGTGGCAGGTGCTGGATCGGTGATATCATCTGCAGGGACATAGATGGCTTGAATAGAAGTAATGGATCCCCGTTTGGTAGAGGTAATCCTTTCTTGAAGTTCTCCCATCTCTGTGGCAAGGGTAGGCTGATAACCCACGGCAGAAGGCATACGACCCAAAAGGGCTGAAACCTCCGATCCTGCCTGGACAAATCGGAAGATATTATCGATGAAAAGGAGGACATCCTGACCTTCCTCATCCCGGAAATATTCTGCCTGGGTTAAGGCAGAAAGTCCTACCCGGAGTCGGGCACCAGGAGGTTCATTCATCTGACCGAAGACCAAAACGGTCTTCTTGAGAACCCCAGACTGCTTCATCGCGAGCCAGAGGTCATTTCCCTCCCGGGTTCTTTCTCCTACGCCACCAAAGACGGAAACGCCTCCGTGCTCTGTTGCGATATTGCGAATCAGTTCTTGAATGATGACGGTCTTTCCCACCCCTGCCCCTCCGAAGAGCCCAACTTTACCTCCTTTCATATAAGGTTCCAGGAGGTCAATGACTTTGAGTCCCGTCTCAAAGATCTGAGGAGTTGTCTCCTGTTCTTCAAAAGGAGGAGGGGTTCTGTGAATGGGATAACGCTTCTTTGTATTCACGGGACCCAGTTTATCAATAGGTTCCCCTAGGAGGTTGAAGATTCTCCCTAAGGTCTCCTTTCCCACAGGCATCGTGATGGGCCCACCGGTATCCACAGCCTCCATCCCTCGAACCAATCCATCGGTTGTATTCATTGCGATGCACCGGACAACATTCTCCCCTAAAAATTGAGCTACCTCCACGATGAGATCAATACCATTTTCCTTTTGCTTTATCCGGACGGCGTTATGGATGGAAGGAAGTTCCTCATCGGAGAACTCCAAATCTACCACTGGACCGGTCACTCTCAAAACTTTACCTGCTCGCATTCGTACCTCCAAATGAATTCCAGTTGCAGTGGCAGTAGGTCGTAGCAGTTGACTACCACGGCAACTGCAAACTGCTACTTGGTTTTACATAGTTCTCAGCGCTTCTGCCCCTGTGATGACTTCTAAAAGTTCTTTCGTAATTGAAGCTTGACGGGATTTGTTGTATCTCAGAGTGAGATTTTTGATCATATCTTCTGCATTATCCGTTGCAGACCGCATGGCGACCATCCTTGCCCCTTGTTCACTGGCCAGGGACTCCGACATTGCCCCGTAGAGCTCCGCAGAGATATACTTGGGCAGGAGCTCTTTGACCATCTTCTCCGCTTCAGGCTCTAATAAAGGTTCCACTTTCCTGGAGTGTGGTGTGCCGATGCCTGCCGAGCCCGATCCCCCCACACTGTCCCCAGCCCGATTCTCCTCGCCCAACCCTCGGGCTGGGCCGGCCTGGGAGACGGATGAATTCCGAATTCCCCCTTCCGGATTTCCCAATGGGAGAAGTTGCAGGATGACTGGTCTGGAACGTATTGCAGATTCGAATTGGGTATAGAGGAGGTGAAGTTCATGAAAATCTCTTCCATAACCTTTCAATAGGCTTGAAGTGATCTCTTCAACTTCTGTTTGAGTGACTACATTGGGGGGTTGAGAGAAGAAGGCAAAGATCGAAAATCCCCTCCGTCTGAAGTAATCGTACCCCCGTTTACCGATAGGGATCAGGGTGATTCCGCCTGCCGAGCCCGAACCCTCCGCACTGCCCCCCGCCCGATTCTCCCCGCCCTGCCCACGGGCTGGGTCGGCCAGGGAGGCGGATTCGATTCTCTTGCTCTTGGATTTGACCATTGGAGTCTTGGAGTTCTTCGCTTGGCTCACTTGGGAGATCGTCTCGTCAATCAATCGGACATGGTCTTTTCGATTCAGGGATTGATTAATCACTTTAGAGGCAGCCGTGATGGTAAGGTCAGCGACTTCCTTTCGGAGATCTACCAGAACTTTCACCTTTTCCCGATCGATCTCCTCCCGTGCGGTTTTCAGAATCTGGCTGGACTCCTCTCTCGCCTTGACGATGATCTCTCCCTTCATCTTCTCTCCCAAGGTCCTTCCTTCCTCGAGGATCTTTCGACTTTCCGCCTGAGAATTGGCAAGCTGCTTTTCATAGTTCTTCAGGAGAGACTCTGCCTCCTCCTTAGTCTTCTTTGCCGCCTCGACAGAGTCCTGAATGGTTCTCTGACGGTTCTCTAAAGCACCGACGATGGGTTTGAAGGCTACGCGCTTTAGGACGAAAAGCAGAAGGAGAAAGGTGATCACCGTCCAGAACATCAACCCCGGATCTGGAAAATTTTCTAACATTTTTAGGTCGGTTAAATGGTTAAATTTAACTATTAAACCAGTTACCAATAACTGACTTACTTCGTAAAGAGCACGAGGAAACTGATCACGAGGGCATAGAGAGCAAGGGCTTCTGTGAAGGCAATCCCGATGATCATAGTGACCCGTATCTGATTAGTCGCCTCAGGCTGTCGGGCGATTCCCTGCACTGCACTTCCCACCAGAATGCCCATGCCAATACCGGTACCCAAGGCGGCAAGACCGATGGCGAGACCTGCACCCAAATAGGCGAAGCCACTGAGGGCAAGAAGTGGATCCCCTCCCTCCACGGTTTCCTCTGCGGCCATAAGAGTTCCTGCTCCCAGAAAAGATAGCATCAGTACCGATAGTACAATCCTTCTGTAATTAATTTTTCTCATGTGAGACCCCCTCTCTTGAGAATCGAAGTTTAATTTGTAATTCATTTCTTTAAGGATCTGATTAATGTCACCTTCCTTTGTGACTGCTACTGCTACTGTCTTTTCTCAGTGTGCTGGGTGAAGAGCCTGATCTAAATAGACGGCGGTGAGGATGGCAAAGATGTAGGCCTGAATCAGGGCAACAAAGACCTCGAAGAGGTACATCACGACAGTGATGGCCAGGGGCAGAGGTGTGATGAGTAAGGCCAGGCCTCGAAGGGCAATCAAACCGCTCAAAAAGACCAGTATCACAACGTGACCCGCCAACATATTGGCAAAGAGGCGGACAGCTAGGGAAAAGGGTTTTGCGAATTGACTCATAATCTCCACGGGGAGCATCAACGGCAATAGCCACTTGGGGATCTCTCCAGGGATAAAAGTCTTAAAGTAGCCCCAAGGTCCATGTCTTACGATCCCTGCCCCCTGGGAAAGGACAAAAACTAAGATAGCAAGAGCAACGGTGACATTGATGTTAGTAGTGGCCGTGAAGGAGCCGGGGACTAATCCCAATAGATTGCAGGTGAGGATGAAGAGAAAAAGCGTAGCGATGAGGGGAAACCAACGCTGGGCATCCTTCTCGTCGGTGATCTCCCCACTCAGATGATCCCTTAAAAATTGGATCACCACCTCCATAAAGTTCTGGTACCCTGAAGGCACTATCTTAGATCGCCTCCCGGCTATGGCGAAAAGGATGATGAGCAACAGGGAAGCAATCCACAACATCACCACCGCATTGGTGATGGAGAGGTCAATCCCCAAGAGATGAAATTCTATAAGGGTATGGAGTTCAAAATGGTGCATGATGTCCATCGTCTCACCTTTTGTTGTACGGATGGAGTAACTCCGCCCTTACTTTAAGGGGAAGGAGGAGGGTAAAAGTGATCAAAAAGGTAACGATTGCCGTAGCGATGTGAACTCTTGAAGTCT
This sequence comes from candidate division TA06 bacterium, assembly GCA_022562655.1. Classification (GTDB taxonomy): domain Bacteria; phylum Hydrothermota; class DG-26; order E44-bin18; family JADFOU01; genus JADFOU01. Next base: position 431 of record JADFOU010000116.1, on the reverse strand, counting down.
GGTAGAAGAGAAAGAAAACACCCCACAGAATCGTTAAACGGAGAAGGAAACCACCCAAAAGAAGGATGAAGCTCCAGAATGAGATACGCCCGAGGCGGAACATACTTCTTCTTATCATCCAATGGGCGATAGAAAGATGAAGGGAGGCGAGAAGAATCCCAAGGGCAATACTGAAGAAATCAATTTTCATTCTTCTTCGTCGTTTGGTTGTTCTCTTCGGTCTTCGATAATCGAAGAAGACTCCGGAATCCTGCTATGGCTCCAAGGAAGAAACCGATAATCATCAACCAATGTCCTGTATGAAGACGACCATCCAACCAATGTCCAGCCAGGGTTCCAATTACGACCGCCACCAGCATCTCGATTCCGAGACTCCCGTAATGGAGGAGTTCCTCGGAGAGACGACTCTCTTTTTTCATTTTGCTCTTGAA
>JADFOU010000115.1 GCA_022562655.1 candidate division TA06 bacterium | reverse complement strand
AAATGCTCGAATCCTTAGTCGGCGACTGGGAGATTGAGTTCAAACTCTGGCCGGAGCCGGGTCAGGACCCGATGATCTTGAAGGGTATCGCTACCAACGCGATGATCCTCGGAGGTCGCTTTCTCCAATCCTCATCCACATTCGGCGAAGGGGATATGAAGACCGAAACCCTCTATATCCTCGGCTTCGACAGACGGCACAAAAAGTTCACCAGCATTGGCTTCGACACCTGGGGGACCTATTCCGTCAGTGCCGCAGGCACATACGACGAAAAGACAAAAACCATTACCATGTATGGTGAGGACGAAGACCCGGTGATGAAGGTGACCCAGAAGTTTGATATGATCCTTCGCTTCGTCAGCAAGGACAAACATATCTGGGAAGTCGTCTTCAAGGATTTTCGTACGCCCGAAGAGAAAGAGTTTAAGTCGGTGGAAGTCACTTTCACACGAAAGTGATCGGTGGGCACCTTGCAGGAAGGAGATGCATAGCAGATGCCCGCGATGATCAATAAGCATGGGCGACTTGTTATAAGTGCGGGAGCAGTCTACGTGATCCTTTTGCTCACCGTGGTTGCTTCTGGATCGGTCACTTTTCGCGACCTCTACGCGACAAAATCTCCCTCATTCGAGTCATCGGACCCGTCCTGTCCCTTTACCTTGGAATCTGGACGGCTACATTTGGAGTCTGGCGGAGAAGCACCTGGCAGGGGTTGGCCGCCCTGGCGGTCGGTGCCGTAATGACAATTCTCGCTCTTGATGTTCTTCCCTGGATCTACTTCCCCAACGACCAATATGCCGTCCCGGCCCTATGGGTGATGGGCACCGGTATCTCAACCCTCATCACTTGGTCCGTCGTAACTGTTTTTGGGAAAATCTGGGTCCAGCGAATTGCACAAAATGCTACTACCTAATCTGTATTCGGATTTTTTTCTGTTCCAACGGGAACTTTCCACTTTGGTGGGTTGATCCAATATTTACGGAAATACAGTTCAACTTAAAAAACAGTGGACAGCATCTATATAGATTCCGGAAAAGAGGCTATGGTTTAACTCTTGACTCTTTAGCGATGTTGATTGTGTTTATCACGCCTGTTTTGGGAGTCGGATTTCCCTGACTGAAAAATTTTTAAAAATTTTCTTGACAAACCTCGCCAAATTCTGTAATGTATAAAACACAATAATGTATATATAACTATAAACTGTAATGTATAAATGACGAAACAGGGCTGGACCCTGATCTTCTACATCTCCAATCGACAACCCTGGTCTCTCCGTCTCTCAAGGGAGAAGGTTGTTTTCCTTACCACCTTCTTACTCCTCCTGGGAGTCGGGCTCTCTGCCCTCTCCTTTCGTTCCCTCTTTAATCATCTACATGAACGGAAGTCAAACCAACTGGTGAGTTTATGGGCGAAAAATCTCCTTCGATTGAATGAGATGGAGCGCGAGATTGCGAAATTGGAAGGGGAGATGTCTCAATGGACGGCTTTGGATGAAATGTCTCGAGTTACAGCTGACCTGGAGCCCATTGACCCGGAGATTCGATCCCTGGGTATAGGGGGTCGAGAGGTGGAGGACCCTCCCTCCCCCCTGAACCCTCCTCTTCGCTCTCAATTGAAAAAGACGGAAGAGAAGATAGGAGAGCTCCACAGGACTCTGGAATTTGAGGAAGAGAGTTTCAGAGAGATTATCGCCTCTCTCGAGACCCAGAGGGATCGTCTCTCTCACACACCTTCCATCTTCCCTGTCCGGGGGCGCATCACCTCATCTTATGGAAAACGGATCAACCCCCTCTCCCGTCGGTGGGAATTCCATAAGGGAATTGACATTGCCAACCAATTGGGGACCCCGGTGGTCGCCCCTGCAAATGGAGTGGTCACCTTTTCTGGATGGAATGGAGGATTTGGGATCCTTGTGATTATCAATCATGGTTACGGTTATATCACTCGCTTTGGACACCTGAAGCAGGCAAAGGTTCAAAAGGGTGAATGGGTGAGACGAGGGGAGATCCTTGGCTATATCGGGAAGACAGGACGGGCTACAGGCTCCCACCTCCACTACGAAGTCCTTCTCACCGGTAAACCCGCCAATCCAAAACGGTATATCTTGGACTGATTTAAGCCATTGAGAATCACTTGAAAAGGCGGCTCTTGCCGCTTTTTTTATTGGGTCGATAAAAATTGTGGATAGCCCTTATCCAACTATTGATTCCTTAATGAAGTACAGGTAAATTTACCCTTTTGATGATCTCCCCTTTATAGGAGATTTTTCATTTCCCTGGTACTGTCATGTTTTCTTGACAGTGCCTGATTTTTTTTGTAGTCTCATCAGCGGATCCTTCGATTTACATTGATCATTTTAGAATGCTAATCTTAATATGAATTTGTTTCTCCTAATCCCTCTTCTTCTCATCTCCCATCCCTCATCATGGGGGGAGAAAGTTCTTTTAGCGGTTCAGGTGAAAAAGCCTCCGAAGTTAGATGGCAGCCTTACTGACCGTGCATGGAAATTTGCCAAACCTATCTCCGGCTTCATCCAGAAGGAGCCCGGGGAGGGGGTTCCGGCAACCGAGGAGACTTTCGTCTATTGTGTCTATGATGACGAAAACCTCTACTTCGCCTTCGACTGTCGAGACTCGGAACCGGAGAAAGTGGAGGCAAGGCTTACTCCCCGGGAACCTGGAGAACCCTTTGGGGAGTCTGTCGCCATCCTTTTAGATACCTATCACGATCACCGATCGGCTTATGAGTTCCAGACCAATCCCTTCGGTGTCCAGGTGGACTCCCGTCGTACAGAGGATGGAGCCAATCGGGATTACACATGGGATGGAATCTGGGAGGCTGAGGGGAAGATGACCCAAAGGGGATGGTCGGTGGAGATCAAGATCCCCTACAAGACCTTAAGGTTTCTCAAACAAGAAAAGATGGTCTGGGGGGTCAACTTTTGGAGATACATCTATCGGAAGACCGAATCCACCTGGTGGTCACCGGTCACAAGGGCGGATGGGAGGGCGAGGGTCTCCAAATATGGCCATCTGGTAATTCTCCGGAACATCTTGCCTGGACGCAATATTGAGGTTCTTCCCTATACAACCTCTCAAATGAGAAGGAATGGAGAGGACTCTTCTGGAGATCTCGAACTCAAATGGGACTTCAATCCTTCCGAGGGGGAGACTTTGGTTATGACCCATTCGGCAGGAATGGACCTGAAATGGGGGATCACCTCCAATCTCGTAGCGGATCTCACCCTCAATCCTGATTTTGGGGAGGTGGAGTCGGATCCAGAGGTGATCAACCTCACCCGCTATGACATCCGTTTCGAGGAAAGACGCCCCTTCTTCACCGAAAGAAAGGACTACTTCAAGACCCCCTTAGAACTCTTCTATTCGAGAAGGATTGGGATTCTCTCAGATGGAACTAAGGCGAGAATCTTAGGTGGTCTCAAGATTACAGGAAAGGTTGGAAGTACCTCCCTGGGGATCATCGGGGCGGGAACCGAAGAGACACGTTACAATGGCGGTGAGGATGTAGAACCTCAAGCCACTTATTCCGCCTTTCGATGGAAGCAGGATGCCTTTGAGAATTCGAGTATTGGTCTCCTCCTGGCAAGCAAGGATACCCGGTGGGCATATGGAAGAACAGGGGGGATTGATTTGAACCTCAATTTTCTTGAATCCTTCACCCTCACAGGGCAGACCGCCCGAACCTGGCTCCAGTTCGAGGAAAAGAGGGGATGGGCAGGAGAATGGAATTTAAAGAAGACCTCCACCCTCCTTGACTTCGGTCTTCAATATAGGGACATAGACTCCCAATTTGATGCCAGCGCAACAGGCTTTGTTCCCTGGATAGGGACGAAACTGCAGGAGGGATGGGTGACCTACCACCCCCGTCCCCGACAATTCGGGGTAAGAGAACTGAGGATTTCAGCAGGGGCTTCACGGGATCGTCTCTATGAGGATCCGGAGTGGAGCCAAGTGGGTTGGACAGAGCTCAATTTCACATTCGAAAATCAGTGGTCCACCTATGGGGGAACCTGGAGGGGTCACTCCTATATTTTCGAAGCGGGGAGGGCATATGATACCTATGAATTCTGGTCCGGCCTTACCACCGACTGGCGAAAACCCATCTTCCTTGAGGTCAATGGCTCCCAGACCAAGGAGTTCAATTATCAAAGGCTCCAGTTCGGTACGATCCGGAGAGTTGGGCTCTTCCCACAGGTCAACGCTACAGGAAACCTCACCATCCGATTGGGGGTTCACAATACCCGAGAGTTTCAGGAGGATGGGACCCCCTATCCGGATGGCTCTACCTGGATTGGAAGCCAAAGGATTCGCTACACCCTTACTCGGGATCTCTCCCTTCGCCTTTTTGTCCAGGAAAATGTCCGAGAGAATACCGATACCCACAAGTTCATCTTCAATCGGAACACCTTCAATGGTCTCATCGAATGGCGTTATCGCCCCGGCTCCATCCTCTACCTCGCCTACAATGATATTCGGGACTACACCGAAGGAAAAAGAACCTTCCAAGATCAGATCCTCCTCCTCAAGATCGTCTACCTCTTAAGATTGTAACAGAGGCAGACGGAAATCCCAAAAATCCCCCGGACAGAGGTGGTATCAATTCCTGGTGTGAGCCTGCCTACGACGAATCACACAATGACATCTGTCTCAAAATCATGATAGTTTTGAGAAAAAGAACGTATTTGTTTATTCCCTCGTCGGCACAATTTTTGCATTATAAAAGATTTAGAAGAGTATGTTGTTGTTATAACCTTCTTAAAGGTGCTTTTGGTGATCTATTAAACGGAGGTGTAGTATGAGGATTTTCTTGATTCTTCTGGTTCTTGGAGGGTTCGTTTCCTCAGGCTCTGGACAGCCTCTTAGCCCTTCAACACAGTTCCTCCTGACCTTTCAAGGGGGGGCTTATCAAGCCAGCAACTTCGATGTGACATCGATCCGCCTCAATACTGACGAAACTGATCTATTTACGCCAATCAGTACACTGGATGGAGGATTTCATGCAGGGGCACACTTTCGAGTCTTTCCTGACCCCCATTGGGGTGGTGGGTTATTCCTGGGACATTGGACTTCCAAAGTGGATGCTCAGAGCTTCAATCTACCTGACGAACAGAGGTTGCTCTCAACCAAAGTCAGGAGTCTTCCTGTCATGTTCGAGGGGTTCTACCGCATCACCTCTATGGCGCCCACGCCCCTCTATCCCTATGTCGGGATTGGACTCGGATTTCAGTCGGTGAAATGGACCTATGATCAGGAGGATATTGACTTTCAAGCCGATCCCGATGAGCTCTTCGAATATCATGTGGAGGCAACGGCAAGACCGATTACCTATGGTGTAATGGGAGGAATGGACTATTCCCCTGCATCCGGTTTGGTTGCTGGAATACTTCTTTCAATCTTGGCGACCAACGAGGACGAATTTGAGACAACAGTTTCAGAGTTTAGGAGAAACGGAATCCTCGACCCAAGCGGACCGAGTGGGGGGGCAACTGTAGACGGAAGCTCGTGGCCCAGGGTTGGCGGTCCCATCCGTTCACTTACATCCTCTGGTGTTCTTGAGGGAAAATTTGGAGGATTGGGAGTGGACTTCTACATCGGCTACCAATTTTGAGAGCTCTACAATTGCTTTTGGATTTTAAACAAGGAAGAATATTTTTCCAAGTCAGAAATCTCTTGATTTTACAAATCTTAAAACACCTCATTATTTTGCAAGAGGAACAACCTCATATTTTGTATGACAGTTCTAATATCTCACAAAGTCTACCCACCTAATCTCAACACTTCTATTCCCCTCTCCTTCATGAATCAGCCCTCCTCTCTCTCCTAACATTGCAGCAGTTCAAAGGGAAGAAACAAGTTATTCCAGATTTGGGATCGTAGTAGATAAGGTCTTGACAATGTTCTCCTTTTTATGTATCCTATCTCAAGAAATAGGATCGCGGGGTGGAGCAGTCCGGTAGCTCGTCAGGCTCATAACCTGAAGGTCGCGGGTTCAAATCCCGCCCCCGCCACCATTTTTTTTATTCTACTTAGAAACCAAAAGATTAGCACAAGATTTATTATAGCTTTATCAGCGGGATGTAGAAAAAGTCTATCCCCCTGCCTACTACATGCTATCTACACCCTACTCACCAGAGAGGCGACCTCATAGGTCGCTCTTTTGTTAAAAGAATGTCAAAACTTTTTTACTACCGAAAAATCTTCCATCTCTTCGGATCTGTTGTTGCCTTCGGATACCTTCTCATTCCCGAAAAATTTCTCTATCTGAAGATCCTCATCGCCTTTCTCATTCCTTTTCTCCTGATGGACATCATTCGACTCACCTTTCCCAGGATGAACGAACTCTTTTTTCGCATCTTCGCTCCCCTCACGGCAGAAAAAGATGCCCATCAATTGAATGGTTCTACCTATTACCTGATCTCCTCTTCACTCGCCGTTCTCCTCTTTC
>JADFOU010000114.1 GCA_022562655.1 candidate division TA06 bacterium | reverse complement strand
AACTGGTGTTGGTATCCCCGCAAGGATAGGAAGGTCGCCAGCCATAATTTCCACCGGGGAGGATGAGGTTGATTTCATCGTCACAGAAAGGACCGTTCTCTGTGGCAATGAGGTTTCCGGTGACGGGATCGAAGTCAAAGTCGTAACTGTTCCGGAGGCCCCAGGCAAAGATCCTTTCCTCCCAGCCCGGGAGACCATAAAAGGGGTTGTCCGTTGGGGCTGACCCGTCCTCTTTATTGATCCTCAAGATCTTGCCATAGACGACTGTAGAATCCTGGGAATAGGCAGGGTTGGCATTCTCTCCAATGGTGACATAGAGCATTCCATCGGGACCAAAGTGGATGTTTCCCCCATTGTGGTTGGGAGCACCCGTGAGGATGGGCGCCTGAAGGAGGATCAAGGGGTTCTGTCCCACGCCCCCCACATCCGTGTATCGCACCACACGATTCTCTGGGGGTGTGGTCGAATCGGTGGTGTAATAGAGATAGACATAGGGACTGTCAGCAAAAGCGGGGTCGAGGCAGATCCCTAAAAGTCCCCGTTCAAAGAAGGGGTCTACATTGGGCACCGTCACCCAGGGGGTTGGCAAAAGGGTGTCCCCCTGTACCACCCGCACATTCCCCGTATTCTTCTCGGCATAGAAGAGCCTCCCGTCCGGGGCGAAGGCCATGGCAAGGGGAAAGTTGAGGTTGTCCAGAACCAGTTCCACCTGGTAGGGTTCTGCGGTGGAGAGTAGAGTTAGATGGAGAACCAGTAAAGTGAGAAGGAAGAGTCCTTCTTTTTTCATTGTCCCTTTTCTTTCTTTAGTTTTTGAGGTTTTATATCGCTTTTTGACCCTCTCATTTTACAAAGATTCTTCCCAAAAGTCAAGATTAGAATCCACTCGGAATTATTGAATATTCTGACCTGCATGTAAAGACTTTATACCTCTTTAGAGTTCTTCACTGTGTCAGAGTTCCATGGAAAAGTGGCTACCTCCCATAAACCCACAGGCTTCTCAATCCATTCTAAGCTCTCTCTCATTCTTGCTGAAAAGAATGGGGTAAAATGCCCCAATCTACCCGATTCTGATAAAAACCAAAGACATTGCCCGAAAGAACGAATATATCCATTTTCTTTTCCTTCCCCCAATCTCCCCTCTCTTTTCTATCTATTCTTAACACCAGTTATTGATAAATTTCTCTATTCTACTCCCCAAGGAGGCGGGGCGATATGACCCATTCTCCTAAAATATAGGGCAGAATTCTACACTTTTCAACCTGTCACCTAAAAGGGATAGTTTCTATAAGTCAATAATTATATTAAAGTTACAATACGTTTTCAGCCCCCTCACCCTTTGGCATAGTTTTTGCTATTATTTAAGATGTGCAAGATGTGGAAAAGACATACGGTGAGAAACTGTTTAGGTTCAAATCCAATGAAGAAAGGAGGTGAAAAATGAGAATGAGTAAGAAGGTCTATTTCTTGGCTGGAACAATTATGTTGGCCCTGGGATTTGTGGCTGTCACGGCTTTTATCTCGAGTGCGGAAACTCGGGATTCCCAGGAGGGGTACTCCACCACATCCTCGCCCGTCATCAACCCCAGTGATATGGAGAGTGCCCTTAAAGATCCTTTGAAAAGGGGTGAATTGGAGTCCCTTCTCAAGAGCAGGGGGGATGAGACGGAGGAGGGGTTTCGGAATGCCTTCCGGGAGGTCTATGGATTCGACTTGAATGCCCTCACCCGCTCTCGAGTGCCCAATGAGGGGGGTGTCATGGACCCAGGAGGTCCGGATCCCTTTGGTTACAGCTTTAAGCATTGCACCTTCAACTATGTGTTCCTCAACCCGGGGGACAACCCCACCCAATTAGGAGAGGATCAATCCTTCGACATCAACCTGCCCTTCACCTTCCCCTTTTACGGTCAAAGCATCAACACGATCAGGGTCTCCTCCAACGGGTACATTACTGTCCCCCCTGAAGATGGCACAGACTTTACCAACGATCCCATCCCGTCAGGGAACTCTCCCAACAACCTCATCGCTCCCTTCTGGGAGGATCTGAGTGGGTCCTTTGGACCAGCAGATCGTGAGATCCGGTACGCCTTCCGGCTTGCTGGAAGCGTTGACACCCTCATCCTCCAGTGGCACAACTGGGGGTACTTCGGCAATTTTGGGAGCAAGCAACTCGAATTCGAGGTTCGCCTGTTGTCGAACGGATGCATCACCTTCCAGTATCAGAATGTCGACTCGACAATTGCATTTGGACCTCAAGGCGCCACTGCGGGGATTGAGGACGCCAATGGGGCTATCGGGCTTCAGGTCGCATTCAACAACCCAGGCGGAAACGGCCACATCGCCGCCGGCGTCGCAATCTGTATCTGCCCAGAACTGGAGGAACCGGAGTTGGTAGAGGTGGATTTCGACATCAAGCCCCAATCCTGCCCCAACCCTCTCAATACAAAGAGCAAAGGCGTCCTTCCGGTAGCGATTCTCGGGTCAGCAAGCTTGGATGTGAACGACATCGACGTCTCCACTGTGAAACTCGTGGGCGTTTCTCCGATTCGGAACGCTTTTGAGGACGTAGCCACACCTTTCGATGGAGATCTGTGTGGCTGCACCACTGAGGGTGCCGATGGCTTTGGCGATCTCACCCTCAAGTTTGACAGGCAGGCGATCATTGCTGCCCTGGGGTCGGTCAACGACGGGGACTCAATCAAGTTGACCATGACAGGGGAGTTGAATGATGGAACGCCCATTGAGGGGAAGGATTGTGTCGTCATCCGCAAAAAGAAGGGGGGTGGTCCCAACTCAGGCGGGTTTGATTTCTTCGAACCGACAATTTTGACTCTCTTCCAGAACTCCCCCAACCCCTTCAGGAGTGGGACAACGATCCGCTTCTCCTTGCCGGAGGATGGATACGTTACCCTCACAGTCCACGATGTAACAGGGAGCACTGTTGCCACCCTTGTGGATCACGAGTTGGATGCAGGGACCCACACTGCGGAATGGGGTAGCTATGCGGCTTCGGGAATCTATTTCTACCGCTTGCAGGCTGGAAATACTACCCTGACAAGGAAAATGATCCTGCTCCGGTAAGTCTCGGAGTCAGACATCAGAAGCCAAAAGAAAACAAAACCGCTGAAGAGGACATTTCTTCGGCGGTTTTGTTTGGACGAATCCCATAGTCCCAATATAATTTAACTTTCATTTAGAAAATCTACATATTACCATAAGTTGGTTCAACCTCCTCACGCCTCTTCCTCTTTCAAAATCTGACTTGGTTGTTCCTATCTACATTGCTCTTTAACGTTACTTTCAATCCTTTCGTTTCAATGAGATAGGATTATTAATTTCTCCTCTCTTTAATTAGGCACGATTTTTGTGTATAATATTGCTCAAACGGTTGGGCAGGTGTCTCTCTGATTCACTCAATCCAAAAGATAGGAGGAGACGACATCGTGACTTTGTGGGGAGAGAGACGGACTGTCAAACTTTCGAACTTCTCAATTAAGGAGGGAAGAATGAAGAACCTTAAAAGTTTCATCCAATTGCTCAGTGCCGTTGCCCTCTTCATCTTTGGACAGAATGCGTTAGCGGGGCCTATCATTCTTTCGGGTAACGATCCGGAGGATCACTGGAAGTTTGGTAACGAGGCCGCTTCTTTGCAGATGATCCAAGATATCTTGGATTTCATACACGATAATGCGACGAACGACGGCTCTGGGATCCTCATGTTGGGAGGCAGCAACCCTTCTACCGTACACGAGGTGGCTGATCTGGCAGCAACCAATGAAGGGATCATTCTCACCCACGCTTGCGACGACGGTTGTGGGACAACGATCTCAGATGCTGATTTCACCGAGTTTGCGGCAATCTACATGCCGACTGCGGATAGCGAACTGGGTGATGGTTTTGGTAGTGAGGTCGGCAGAGGATTGAGTGTGGAGGACATAGAAGAAATCAATGCCAGAGGTCAAGAGATCATCGCCTTTGTCAACGGCGGCGGAGGCCTTGGTGCCTTTAGCCAGAACGAACCCAACGGCTACCAATGGTTCCCACTGGGGGGTCTTGAAACGACGGATTTAGGACTTGGGGGAGCAACAGGCAGCTGCGTGACGCCCGAGGGGGCTCCGATTTTAGAACCTTCTGCTACGGAAGTCGAGCCGTTTCATACAACCTTCGATGGTCCTGCAGGCTTTTTTGGTCTGGATGTCCTGGCTCGTGATGACGATGAGTTAACACCGGAATGTGACGGTCCGGCCATCATTATCGGGGGTCTCGCAGTTACGATTCAGCCGTGCGAACCCATCTGCGAGCAGAGGACCCAGGGATTCTGGCGCAGGGTATGTAAGATGCCGCATCCGGAAGAACTCGGTGGTGTTGTTCCTTATGTTGACGATGTGGTTGCGCTGGGTGCCCCCATCTTCGACGGTTTTGATGCTGCAGCCATCTGTGCATTGATGAAGGTCTCTCCGCCTGAGAACGATCCGTGCCGGAAGGCGAGGAGACAATTCATGGCACTCTTGCTCAACATCGCTTCGAGTAGGCTTACCACATGTCAGGACCTGGCCGGAGGAGGCATAGTGCAAGATGCCATCGACGACATCAAAGCCCTCTTAGTCTCTGGGGCGGATAATGACTGCAGGCAGGCGCAGGCATTGGCTGGGGGTATCAACGAGGGGACAGCCCTTGTCCCTTGTGATTCATCTTCACCTTCTTTATTGGGAAGAGTGCAGGAACCCAAGCTCCTCTTCCAGAACTTCCCTAACCCCTTCAGGAGTGGAACAACCATCCGCTTCTCCTTGCCAGAGAGGACTCACACCACCCTCGCAATTCATGATGTGACGGGGAGAACCATCGCTACCCTTGTGAATGGAGAGCTGACAGCAGGAACCCACACGGTGGAGTGGGAGGCCGTTGTGCCTTCGGGGATCTACTTCTCTCGTCTCACTGTTGGGGACTTTGTCACTACTCGGAAGATGGTCCTCTTGAGATAGAAGGCAGGACAAAAAGACAAAGCCCTCTTGAGAATCTCAAGAGGGCTTTGTCTTTGATTTTGATTGACAGGTATGGATTTTTGTCATACAATTAAACGGAACAAATCACAAATTCCAAGCACCCATTTCCAAATAAATCCCAAATTACAAGTTCCAAATTCCAAACCAAAAATATTGAATTGCTAATTTTGCAATTTGCATTGAGAAATGATTCTGATCACCGGTGGAACCGGTTTTGTGGGATCGAATATCGTTGATAAGGCTCGGGGAAAAGGGCTGTCTATCCGCTGTCTCGTACGATCCGAGGCAGGGTTTCAATCCGCCTCAGGCGGAGAACCCCTACTTGGCGAATCAAGCCCCCTCATAATTACAAAGAAACTGATTTTGCTTCGGTGAAGGCGAAATTGTCTGTTCGCCCCAAAAAGGCGGGCAGACATGGCGCCTTTGGCGCCACCTCTACAAAACCTACAAAAACTCCATCCTTTGGGGCTCTTCTTTTTATTTTTTCTATTCCCATCGAAGATGGGCAGATTTTTTGTTTGTGCTTGACTCACGGAATGGATTTAGGTAATATTCCATTAGCCAACCACGATTTCAATGATTGAGAGGATGGGATGAAGAAAACACTATTTTTGACAATAATATTATTCGCTCTTCTTTTTACTCATAACGGATGGGCGGCGAAGCCCCTCCCCAAAAGTCAAGCGGGACCTAAAAGCTTCTTCCATAAGCCTGAGGAGACCTACACCCTCGGGAACCAGCGGATCAGTAGAAGAACCGGATTCCCTGTAGCCCTCTATCGTCTAAATGTAGGAGCCTATTCGGGCTCACCAGAGGCAATGGCCCGTCAATTCTTAAAAGAAAAGGCCAATGTCCTGGGCATGCATGAAACCCTTGACGACATCGCCCTGGACTATGTCAAAGAGAGCCCCGCCGGTTTCCATGTCCACTTTTTCCAAACCTATAAAGGAATTCCTGTCTTCGGTTCGGATCTGGTGGTGAACATCAACCGGAAGACGAGGCGGGTCGTAATGATTCTCAGCGGTTATAAACCGGATATCGGTAGAACGGACATCTTGCCTGTCCTCCTGCCACGCCTCTCCCCTTCCGAAGCCATCGAAAGAGCACGGATTCACCTCAATGTGACTGGACACCTTTACCAAGAACCCAAAGCGGAATTGATGATCTATCGTGGGGAAAATAGTTACTCTCTCACCTATCGAACGATCCTTGTGACGACAGACCCTTTCGGAGACTGGGAAGTCTTCATCGACGCCCACACAGGAGACCTCCTCCATACTCGAAACCTGCTCCTATATGTAGACGGCTCTGGCCTCACCTTCGACCCCGACCCCCTCACCACAGCCAATGCCAACTACGGCGATCCTGGGTATGCTGACTACGGAGATGCGGACACCACTGCCCTCAATGCCGAAAGGTTCTTGCGCCCACTGAAAGACCTCTCCTTTGATGGAATCCTCTATCATCTCACAGGTCCCTATGTCGAAATAGAAG
>JADFOU010000113.1 GCA_022562655.1 candidate division TA06 bacterium | reverse complement strand
CTCTGGGTAAGAAGATATGATGGTCCGGGAAATGGTTCAGATGATACTTACGCAATTGCCGTGGATGATTCCGGAAATGTTTACGTCACAGGGAGTAGTGTACGCAGTGGTACAAGCTGGGATTATGCTACTATAAAATATAATAGCATCGGTGATACTGTCTGGGTAAGAAGGTATAATCATGGATTTGGAAATAATACGCCTTATGACCTTGCCTTGGATGATTCCGGTAATGTCTATGTCACTGGATGGAGTCACGGAAGTGGAACTGGTATAGATTATACCACCATCAAATATAACAGCAGTGGGGATACTGTTTGGGTGAGGAGGTATAATGGAACGGGAAACGGAGGTGATGTGGCTTATGACCTGGATGTGGATGAGTCTGGGAATGTCTATGTGACAGGATACAGTTTGACGAGTACTGGTTCTGACTACGTTACTATTAAATACAATAGCATTGGAGATACCCTCTGGGTGAGGGGGTACAATGGATCGGCGAACTATGTGGACGCCGCCCGTGCTATTGTTGTAGATAATTCTGGTAATGTCTTTGTCACAGGAATAAGTGAAGAAGACTTCGCAACAATTAAATACAACAGTAATGGAGATACAGTTTGGGTGAGGAAGTATAATGGACCGGATAATAGCTATGATAATGCTCGCGACATTACATTGGATGAATTTGGCAATATCTATGTTTCTGGAAGAAGTGCAAGCACTGGAAATTCTTGGGATTATGCTACTGTCAAATATTCAAGTACCGGAAATTTAGAATGGGAGATAAGGTATGCCGGACCCGGGAATAGAGAGGATGAAGTATCTGATCTTGAAGTAGACAATTTTGGCAATGTCTATGTTACTGGATATAGTGTGGGCAGTGGAACTTTTAATGACTTTACAACAATCAAATATTCTCAGACGGTAGGAATAGAGGAAGAAAATGCGAAATTAATCCGTCTCAGGCGGACAAAATTTAAATTATTCCAAAATCAGCCCAACCCCTTTTCTACCACTGCCCTCATCCGATATCAAATTCCAATGAAAAATGATAAATTAAAAATGAAAAATCATGTTCAGCTTGTAGTTTATGACATTACCGGCAGGCTGGTGGAGACCCTTGTCGATCAATTCCAAGAGCCAGGAGTCTATAGCATCAAATGGTCTGCTAAAGAAGCTCCGAGTGGCATCTACTTCTATCGCCTCACCAGCGGCAGCATTACAGTCACAAAGAAGATGATTCTCCTCCGGTAGAAGTATAATTTTTCAAGAGACTCAAGACTCACTGACTCCTAACTTTTTTAATATGCAATAATCAGGGTGATCCAGAGAAGACCTGTCCCGTGTTTTCGACTGCTTTCTTGAAGAATACCTACCCCTATCTTTGAACCTTTTACTTCCATTATCTCTTCTTTCTCTAAGAGGGCTTCCAGACTGGGGCCTCTCCAGGTGAAGATTCTCGCCTTCACCTGGAGTTCTGGTACAGGAATCCTCACATCCTCCGATTCATAAATCGCCCAAGTATGTTCTTCCGCAATTGCAGTGAGAAGGGGTTCTTCTGCAAGATTTAACCTCTTTAAAATCTCCTCCTTCGCCCTCTTTAAATCCATTCGTTCAATCTTCTTGATAAAGTTCTGTGTGAAATACAGGTACTTATCCTTCCCCCGAATAATCCCAATTCCGACATGAGTGAAATGGGGGTTCAGAATATTCTTTCTGTGCGAGATGCTCTTCATCAACCCTTGATGGGCTCCCTTTACGGTAATATGTTTCGCAACATTCTCGGCGTACTCTGATGCGTAGACATCCCTCTCAAAGAGACGGTCCTGAAGGGTCTTTCCCTCGGGTGTTTCATGACCAACAAATTTTCTCCGGATCATATCGGAGCTGTGACTCCTTGCGACTTCTTGGGTGAGGGAGTCCATGGTGAGAGGTGGAACCTCTAACCTCTCCCTCTCCTTGTTGATGAGTGAGAGTATCTCTTCTTCGAGATCACCCAGTGGCAGAGCCTGATCCGTACCGGAAACAGACCCTACCTTTTGGGTGTTCTTCTCGACCAGCCCGTATCCTTCGTGAGGTGCAGCCCAGAGAAAGAATAGGAGTCCAATCATCATTTCCAGCATTACGATAAGAATATATTATAATAAACCTGATTTTGCAAGGGGATCTCTCCGATTTTTTTCTCCCCCTTCGGGTTCTATTGGATTAACAAACAAAAACGAAAGAAAAGCCAAATTCCTTGACTTCCTTTTTAAAGAAGGATATAGTCATTATTTGTAAGTACTTCGGTGTTGGGAACTGGATACTTGATAGTAGAGTTAGAAAAATGAAATCGGATTTTCAGGCCATAGGATGCAGACACTTTTTTGGAAATATGATGTTAAAAGTCGAAATTCGTCATTATTTTTACTAAAATCGGATGTAAATAAATCCGTTAATCCGCTGATAAAGGAGTTTTTCCATGAAGATGCTCGTTGCAGGAGACTGGGTGGATAAGGAGGAGAAGATAGAAGTCCTCAACCCCTACAACGGGAGTGTAGTAGATACCGTCCCTCGAGGAGAGGGTTCGGATGTAGCGAGAGCGGTGGAGGGTGCGGTGGAGGGGTTGAAGGAGATGAAATCCCTCACCAGTTATGAACGGTATGAAATTCTAAAGCGAACCTCGGAACTTCTCACGGATTATAAAGAACGATTTGCTCAAACCCTCACCCAGGAGGTCGGGAAGACTATCACGGAAGCCCGAAGGGAGGTGGATCGGACAGTCCAGACCTTCCTCTGGGCTTCGGAAGAGGCGAAGAGGATCTATGGGGAGACAGTTCCCTTTGATGCTGCTCCGGGGGCGGAGACGAAGATGGGGTTCTTCATCCGGGTTCCAGTCGGGGTCATCGGTGCAATCACCCCCTTCAATTTTCCTCTCAATCTCGTTGCTCACAAACTGGCTCCCGCCTTTGCCGCCGCCAATGCGGTCGTCCTGAAACCCGCAGAACAGACCCCCCTTTCCGCCATTCAATTGGGTGAGCTCCTTCTCCTCTCAGGTCTCCCCCGTCAAGCCATTCAGATTGTCACGGGATTCGGGGAAGAAGCAGGAGATCCCTTAGTGGCTGATCCCCGGGTGAGGATGATCACATTTACCGGGAGCATGGAGACTGGAAAGAAGATCACATCCCGGGCAGGACTGAAGAAGATGGCCCTTGAACTGGGTTCAAACTCCGCCTGCATTGTGATGAGAGATGGGGATCTGGAGCGGGCGGCAGAGCGGATCAGTCGAGGGGGGTTCTCCCTGGCAGGTCAGACCTGCATCTCCGTTCAGAGGGTCTTTGTTCAGGAGGAGGTCTTTGATAAGTTCCTTCAATCCCTCATCCCAAAGGTGAAGAATCTCAAAGTGGGGGACCCGGCGGAGGAATCCACCGATGTGGGACCGATGATTGATGAAGAGGCAGCGAAGCGGGCGAAAGATTGGGTGGATCTGGCTTTAGAGGAGGGGGCAAAGCTCCTTCTGGGTGGGGAGCAAGAGGAGACCCTCTTTCATCCCACCCTCCTCACCGAGGTTCCAAAGAACTGCAATCTCTTTTCCAAAGAGGTCTTTGCCCCGGTTGTTATGATCAACCGGTTTAAGACCTTAGAGGAAGCCATCGACTTAGTGAACGACAGTCCCTACGGTCTTCAGGCAGGGATCTTCACGAGGGATCTCAAGGGGGCTTTTGAGGCGGCAAGGAAGATTGAGGTAGGTGGGGTGATGATCAATGAGATTCCCACCTTCCGTGCTGACCACATGCCCTATGGAGGGGTGAAGGGGAGCGGGTTTGGAAGGGAGGGTCCAAGATTCGCCGTGGCGGAGATGACCGAGATTCGACTGATCTCCTTTGAGTTAAGTTGAATGGAATTGTCGTCAGAATTGGGGAAGCACAGACCTTGTGCCTCCCCATTTTTTCCTTTACAAATCTTCGGTTTGGAGATAGGATAAAAATCTCACGAGGGTATAAAATGAGCAGATTCAAAAGGGTGGTTCTCCTTCTTCTGGACGGTCTGGGAGTTGGAGAACTACCGGATGCAAAGGCCTACGGGGATGAGGGGAGTAACACTTTAGGGAACCTTGCAAAAGTCGCCGGAGGAGTTAAACTCCCTCATTTTCAAAAACTGGGACTGGGGCAGATCATCCCGATCGAAGGAGTGAAATCGGTCTCAAATCCCACAGGAGCCTTCGGCAAGATGGCAGAACAGTCACCGGGAAAGGACTCTACCTCGGGTCACTGGGAGATCGCAGGGATCATATTAGAAAAGCCCTTCCCGACTTATCCGAAGGGTTTTCCCCCTGAGGTGATCGTGCCCTTCGAGAAAGCCATCGAGAAAAAAATCCTCGGAAACTTTCCCGCCTCTGGAACTGAGATCATTCAGGAGTTAGGGACCGTACATCTTGAAACGGGTTTCCCCATTGTCTACACTTCAGCCGACAGTGTCTTTCAGATTGCCTGCCATGAGGAGATCTATCCTATTCAAGAGCTTTATCGAATTTGTGAAATTGCCCGAAAAATCCTGAATGGAGATCACAGTGTCGCTCGAGTCATTGCCCGACCCTTTACTGGCGAAATAGGGAAATTTGTGAGGACGGAGAAGCGGAAGGATTTCTCTCTCTTTCCACCCGAGGAGACCCTCCTCGACCTCTTAAAGGCGAAGGGAGTTCCGGTCATTGGAATCGGAAAGGTCCCCGACCTCTTCGCCCATCGAGGGTTGACAGAATCCTATCGTACGGTGATGAATCAAGATTGTTTTGACTTCACTCTTCTAGCCATGAAGGAAGTGGAGGAGGGGTTTATCTTTTCTAACTTTGTGGAGTTTGACACCCGCTGGGGACATCGAAACGATGTGGAGGGATACGCGAAAGGACTTGAGGATTTCGATCATAGATTGCAGGAGATCCTCGATCAACTCGAAGAAGAAGACTTACTCATCATCACAGCCGATCATGGGAATGATCCCACCACTCCCTCCACCGACCATTCCAGAGAATATGTCCCCCTTCTTGTGTATAACAAAGAGGTGGGAAAGGGAAAGAGTCTCGGAATTCGTAAAAGTTTTTCCGATTTGGGCCAAACTATTGGAGAGAACTTTGGGATAAAGTTGAAAAATGGTGAATCCTTTCTTGATGAATTGGAGTAAATCATTACACCGCAGAGACGCGGAGATCGCAGAGAACACAATAATATTTATTTACCACGAAGACACAAAGACTTCAAAGTACTGATATAGGTATAGTTACTGCAACTGCTACTGCAACTGTCGGACACTGCCACTGCTTACTGCTACGGGCGAGATGCCCTTGTCCCTACAATGACTGCCACTGCCAACTGCCACTGCTACTTTTTTTAAATTTTCTCGCAAAAGCGCAAAGAGCGCAAAGAAGGAATTATTAATTGGATACAATTCAGACAACCTTATCTGCTTAATCCGCTGACCAATTTTGAATTTTTATTTTACCAGGGATTTTCTTGACTTCCTTTTCTTATCCTGTTAAGATCTTCCCTCACAGGCAGGGATGCCTGAAACGGGTAGAAATCAAAGACTTACAAAGAGGTTTTGTGATTCAAAAGGATGAGTACTGATGGTCTCTCCTGGGTTGAAGATGTGGAATCTCCTCGTGGTTCTCTTCTTTGTATTAGGGATCCGGGAGGGCTTCAGTCAGGTGGTGATCAATGAGGTGATGGCCAATGTGAAGGGGAAAGATAGTGGGATTGGGACTCCAGGGGATCGGAATGAGTTTATTGAGCTCTTGAATGTTACTGTGGATACGGTGGATGTGGACGGGTGGTTCCTGGACGATGGGGATGCCAGGGATGTTTTAGAGGCATGGACGGACTCACTCATCGGAGACCCGGATGTGATGATCAATACGACCCGTATCCCTCCCGGGGCCTATGCCGTCATTTTGGATCCAGAATATACGGATATCGGCGATTCAACCGAGAATCAACCCTATGACTTCCCTCCCAATACGATCATCCTGACGGTCGGGAATACAACACTTGGAAACGGACTTTCTACCACAGATCCCCTCTTCCTGTTTGACCTGAACACGCTTCTCATGGATACCTATGGGACCCCGTCTGATACAACGGATTCGATCCCCTTTGATCCGGGAGACGGGATCTCTATGGAGCGGATCGATCCTGAACTTCCTGATTCCGTGTCGAACTGGCGCCCTTCGGTTGACTCAACAGGTTCCACGCCCGGTAGGGAGAACAGCAAAGAGATCGTGGTGAATCTCTCCCCGGTGGTTCAACTTTTTGCCTCGCCCGACCCCTTTTCACCTGATGGGGACGGAAAGGATGATCTGACGACAATCTCCTATGAACTTCCCTTTCTGTCAGCTAAAGTGAGGGTTGTAGTCTATGATCGAACAGGGAGGATTCGGAGAACTTTGATTGATCAGCAACTGATGGGAAATCAGGGAAGCATCCTCTGGTACGGGAAAGATGATAGAGGAAAGGTTCTCCCCATTGGGGTTTATATAAT
>JADFOU010000112.1 GCA_022562655.1 candidate division TA06 bacterium | reverse complement strand
GGTTCATTTTCTCCACTGCTTTAAGTTCCACTAAGACAAGCGAATTGACGATTAAGTCTACACGTAAATCTGTTTCTAGTTTAATTTCATTATAGATAATGGGAATAGGCTTTTGACGCTCAACGGGAATCTTACGTGAGTTCAATTCATGTTCCAAACAAGTCTCATAAACTGATTCCAACAGTCCTGGTCCAAGAGTTTTGTGGACTCTAAATGCAGAATCGACAAATGATTTGGCAATATTTTCAACTTCAGGTGAGATGGGTTCGTAATTCTTGTTGGATTTCACACTAATTTCTTTGTGTCTTAGTGGTTAAATAGATTTAGGTAGCGATGACGATTGATTTGGTCTCTAAGTAGTGTTCCAATGCCTCGATCCCATGCTCCTTTCCCAACCCGCTATGCTTGAGACCTCCAAAGGGGAGTTCGTCATAGATGGTCTGGATCGAATTGATCCAGGTATATCCCGCCTCAATCCTTTCTGCAGCATAATGGGCTTTTGAGAAATCTTGGGTCCAGATGGAAGAACCCAAGCCATAGATGGAACTATTTGCTTTCTCAATCGCTTCTTCCAGATTTTTTACACGGAAGATAGGGAGGGCGGGTCCGAAACACTCCTCCTGAACAATCTTTCCCGAATCGGGTACATCGGATAAGAGTGTCGGGAGATAAAAGAAGCCTTTATCGAACTCACTTCCGGTGGGACGTTTCCCGCCAGTTAAGACCTTTGCTCCACTTTTTTGGGCATCCTCCACCTGACTCTCCACTTCTTCTCTCTGTTTTTGGGTATGGAGTGGACCGATGATGGTTCCCTCCTCCAAACCATTTCCAATCTTTAAACGTTTCACCCGCTCGATAAGTTTCTCGATGAAGGGATCGGCAATCTTCTCAAAGAGATAGAGGCGCTTGATGGCAAGACACGCCTGACCGCAGTTGAAAAACCTTCCCACAGCAGCCGCCTTCACCGCTCCGTCTAAATCGGCATCCTCACAGACAATCAGGGGGTCTGAACCGCCCAACTCGAGGGTGACCCGCTTGATCTCCTGAGCCGCCACAGACATCACATGTTTCCCGGTCTCGGTTTCACCTGTGAAGCCTATCTTCCGAACTTTGGGGTTTCTCAAGAGTTCCTCCCCTACAATAGCACCCGGTCCAGTGACGATATTGAGAACCCCTTTGGGCAGTCCCGTTTTGTTAAGAATTTCAATGCAACGGATCGAAGTGAGGGGAGTTGTGGAGGCGGGTTTGACCACTACTGTATTTCCTGCTACCAATGCAGGGGCGATCTTGTTTCCCATCAGAGAGACAGGAAAGTTCCAGGGAACGATGGCACCACAGACGCCGATGGGACGCTTGATAATCATGCCATAGCGGTTGTGATCATGAAGGGGAATGTAACTCCCACGAATACTTACCCCTAACCCTGCATAATATTCGAGGGTGCTGGCAAACCTTCGGAGTTCAAGGATGGCTTCTTTTTTCGGCTTCCCCTGCTCTTGGGTCAAGAGGATAGAGAGCTCACCCTCCGCCTCCCTCACCTTTTGCGCGCCCTGATAAAGGAAAGAACCCCTTGTAGTGGGAGGGGTTTGAGACCACTCCTCGAAGGCTTCATGAGCAGAATCAACCGCTCTCCGAGCATCCTCTTCCGTCCCTTTCGGAACCGTATCCACCACCTCACCCGTGGCGGGGTTTCTGATCTCCGTGACCTCTCCACTCTTTGAGTCTGAGAACTCACCTGCGATGTGAAATTTTGTCATAAGAGATTCAGTAATGGGTAACGGGTGATTGGAATTTCGTTGTGAGTCCAAATCTGAAAACTGATTACTGACAACGAATCACTGCTTTCATCCCGTCGCCACCACCACCCCTTTGGGTTCCAGATAATACTCCAGGGCTTCCGGACCGTGCTCCCTCCCGATACCACTTTCTTTAATCCCTCCAAAGGGGAGTTCGTCGTATCCGATGTGGAGGGAGTTGATCCAAACATTTCCCGCTTGCAATCTTTCAGCAGCCTGATGAGCCCTGGCAAGATTCTGGGTCCAGATAGATGCCCCCAATCCGTAGGAAGAACTGTTTGCCTTCTCGATGGCTTCATCCAGGTCTTTTACCCGGAAAATGGGAAGGACGGGGCCGAAGCACTCCTCCTGAACAATCCTTCCCGAATCGGGCACATCGGTCAAGAGGGTTGGGAGGTAGAAGAACCCCTTGTCGAACTCATCCCCTGTTGGACGCTCCCCTCCAATCAAGACCTTTGCCCCCTTCTTCTTGGCATCTTCTACCTGCTCCTCCACCTCTTTCCTCTGAAACTCCATATGGAGGGGGCCGACGCGGGTATCCTCGTTGAGACCGTTCCCTAACTTGAGTCGCTGCACCTTCCCCTTCAATTGCTCAATAAACTCATCTGCAATACTCTCAAAGAGGTAGAGCCGCTTGATCGCCAAACAGGCCTGTCCGCAGTTGTAAAACCTTCCTACAGAGGCACCGGTGAGGGCTCTCTTCATATTGGCATCGTCACAGACGATCATTGGGTCGGAGCCGCCCAATTCGAGAGTGACCCGCTTGATCCCTTGACTCGCTATCTCCATAACATGCTTTCCCGTCTTTGTCTCCCCTGTGAAGGCAATCCTGCGAACCTTTGGATTCCGCAATAGTTCCTCCCCGACAACACTTCCCGGTCCCGTCACGATATTCAAAACCCCCTCTGGGAGTCCAGCACGATGGATCATCTCCACACACTGAAGTGTCGTGAGGGGAGTGGTACTGGCTGGTTTCACCACTACGGTATTTCCAGCAATGAGGGCAGGACCTACTTTTGTTCCCATAAGGGTGATGGGAAAGTTCCATGGGACGATCGCCCCACAGACCCCAATGGACTGTTTCAAAACCATCCCATACACTCCCTTCTCCGGCAAGGGGACCTGTGCCCCCCGAACCTTTGTGGCGAGACCGGCATAAAATTTCATCCCGTGGAGGAAGTGGTCAATCTCTCGAACCGATTCACTTACGGGTTTCCCTTGTTCCTTTGTGAGAAGGACTGCAAGGTCTTGTTTCTTCTCGTTGATTAGATCCACTGCCTTATCGAGGACCTTCGCCCGTTCCTCAGGAGAGGTCTCCGACCATTTCGGATAGGCTTCTGCCGCCGCATCAATCGCCTTTTGGGCATCCTTTTCCGTCCCTTTCGGAACCGTGTCTACCAATTCTCCAGTTGCCGGGTTCCGAATCTCCGTGACCTGGCCACTTTCTGACTCCATCCATTCTCCTGCGATGAACATCTTTGCCATTTTATTCCTCCTCCTATCTACCATTTACCAGTTACCATTATCTACTTTCCTTTAAACTTTGGCCTTCGCTTCTCATCATAAGCCTTGAGACCTTCTTCTGCGTCCTCGCTCTCGAAAAGCTGTTGTAAAAGTTCCCGCTCTACCGCGAGGGCTTCCATCAAAGGTGCCTCCAGTCCAACCTGTACAGATCGCTTGATGGCTCCTACCGCCTTGGAAGCCTTCCCCGGTGGAAGGAACTGTTTTGCATACTCTTTCACCTTCTCCAGAAATCCTTCCTGCTCATAAACATGATGCACCAGACCGATCTCTAAGGCATCCTCAAAGGAGAGGGTCATGCCCGTGGTCATCATTTCCATCGCCCGGCCCTTGCCGATGAGGCGGGGGAGTCTCTGGGTTCCTCCAGTTCCCGGAAGGACCCCTAAAGTCACCTCAGGAAGTCCGATCTTCCCTCCATCCTTTTTGGCAATCCGGATATCGCAGGAGAGGGCGATCTCAAGTCCTCCTCCCAGGGTATGACCATTGAGGGCGGCAATAACCAGTTTCGGCGTCTGTTCGAAGCGGTGGAAGGTCTCATTGGCATGGAGGGCAAAGTAATATTTGTATTGTGTACTCTTTTTCGAAAGCAATTGAATATCCGCTCCAGCGCAGAAAAATCTCTCGCTTTTTCCCGTGATGACGATGACATGTACACTCTCATCCAATCGGGCTTGAAGAATGGCATCATCTAAATCCCTGTTCATCTCATAGGTATAGGCGTTGGCAGGGGGGTTGTTCAATTCAAGAATAGCGATTCCCTCTTCGGTATGATAATCGACTAATTTTTTAGCCATCTATTCCTCCGGGGAAGGCGATTAATTGGTGAATGGTAATTGGTAACTGGTAATTGAATGTTGAAGTTAAGGTTTTTTTAATTTAACTATTTAACCATCTAACCATTTAACCAAGTCTATTCTTCTTCTCGAAGGATTTCTGCCCCCAACTTCTTCAGTTTTTCGTCAAAGTTTTCGTAACCCCGGTCGATGTGATAAATTCGGGAGATATGGGTCTCGCCTTCGGCGGCAAGACCTGCAAGGACTAAAGCGGCTCCTGCCCGTATATCAGATGCCATCACCTTCGCTCCGCTCAACTTCTCTACCCCCTCCACGACTACATTCCTTCCTTCCATCCTGAGGGAGGCTCCCATCCTCTGGAGTTCGGGGATATGGGTGTAGCGGTTCTCATACATCGTCTCGGCGATGACACTGGTGCCTTCGGCAAGGGAGAGGAGTCCGGTCATCTGAGGCTGAAGATCCGTGGGGAAGCCGGGGTAGGGGAGGGTCTTGATGTCGGTATGCTTGGGTCGAGAGGGTGACCTGACCCGAATCCCCCTGCCTTCTCTCGTTATCTCGACCCCCGCCTCATGAAGTTTGGCAATTTCTAGCCGGGAGGCATTCCAATCCGCCCCTTCTATGAGGAGATCCCCACCTGTGATTGATCCAGCGATGAGAAATGTGTCTGCCTCGATATAATCCGGAGAGATGGTGAATTCGACTGGATGAAGGTCTTTCACCCCTTCAATCGTAAGAAGATCATTTCCTATCCCTTCAATCTTTGCCCCCATTTTCTGTAAGAATCGGAGCAGATCTACGACATGGGGTTCCCGGGCGGCATTGAGGAGGGTGGTCTTCCCCTTCGCCTTCACCGCCGCCATCACCACATTCTCCGTTCCTGTGACGGAGGCTTCATCGAAGTAGATTTCGCTTCCTCGGAGACCGTTAACAGAGGATTCGAGATAACCGTGGTCTTCCTCGATCTTTACACCGAGGGCACGGAACCCCTTGAGATGCTGATCGAGAGACCTTAAGCCCAGGGTGCAACCGCCGGGCCTCGAGATCCTCGCTCTTCCCAGGCGGGCGAGAAGAGGACCCATCACCACAACCGAGGCTCGCATCGTCTTGACAAGCTCATAAGGGGCATCGAAATGGTCAGCGGATGAGGTGTCTATGGTAAGGATCTTCCCGTCCCTATAGACCTTTGCCCCGAGGACCCGAAGAAGGTTTGCCATGGTTCTGACGTCTGAGAGGTTTGGAATATTTTTGAGGACGGTTTTGCCGTAGGTGAGAAGGGAGGCTGCCATTACGGGAAGGGCGGCATTCTTCGAGCCGCTCATCCTCACGGTTCCCTCGAGTTTCTTTCCACCCTGAATGACAAATTTTTCCATCTGGAAAGTCTGTTAATTGGTAATTTGTTAATCCTGTCCTGACGACGGGTCAAAATTTAACCATTTGATCATTTAACGATTTAACCAATCGGATAAGCGAAGATTAACATATGAGAGCTCAGATGTCAAGAAGGAGATGGGGAGGATGGACCAAGCCCTCTTGAGTCCGCCTTAGGCGGATCAAGAGGGCTTGGTGACACTGGTTCGTAGTGAGAAGATCAGTGAATCAGGATCATCTTCTTTGTAGAGGAATAATTTCCAGCCCTTAGGCGGTAGAAGTATATTCCGTTCGGTACAGTCTGCCCTTCCTCGTTTTCCCCATTCCATTCTACAGTGTATGTGCCCGGTTCCAGCTCCGCGCCCAACAGAATTTTGATCTGTTGACCAGTGAGATCAAAGACCTTGATGGTAACATGGAGAGGGGTCGAAGCAGAAAGAAGGGTCGTAGGTTCGCCACCTGTGATGACAAAATCGATCTCGGTGGAATGACCGAAGGGGTTGGAACGGTTCTGGTACAAGATGATGGGCGCACTGTTTGAGGTCTGCTCTTCCTCGCAAGCCGGATCCGCCGAGTTGTTGATCCCATCTGCGAGATCCTTGGCGTCCTCCAGTTCCTCCTTAGTGGCTTCGGGGTTCAAAAGGATCGCCTCAATGAAGTCAATGGCAGCCTCGCAGGTCTCCACGGAGAGCCTCCCGGAGCAGCAGTTTAACAGGAGAGCCATATACTGCTGACGAGCCTTCACCCTCATTTCCTTAACGGGTTTCGCAGGGTCAAGGATGGCGCAGAGCCCGTCCACATCGGCAATATCGTCGAAGACATCGGAGAGAGTTTGCACGCAGTCCAGTAGGATCTCTAAGGAATCTGCGACAGGCTTCCGGCTCCCTTTTTCGCCGCACTGCTGCTTCCAGAACCCGATCGTTCTGGGACAATCACCCTCAATTGGGGGGGGTGGTCCGGCGAGGCAGACTTCGGTGAATTTGAAGCGCCCCACAGGTCTCTTAGGAAAAGTAGCGGTCTCCGGCTCTCCATTGAACCCCAAAATCTCCGCGTGAGCGAAGAAACCGAAGCATTCCCCGAGCTCCAGGCCAATTTCGTCCAGTCTGAACCGGTACTCATAGGCACACTCTCCCGCTGCGAACAAGGTACTGAGGTTACAGGGGGGAT
>JADFOU010000111.1:2253-6791 GCA_022562655.1 candidate division TA06 bacterium | reverse complement strand
ATGAACTTTCCATGGACAGCAAAATTTCTCACCATCCAGGGAGTAAGCGTTAGGAGGAAAAAAATCCAGACAATTGCTGTTCTTTGAAGGGATCTTCTTGAAGAAAGTCCGCCCTGGATGAGAAACCACAGTCCGATGGCAAGAGGGAAGAGAAAGAGAATCGGCCTACAAAGAGTCCCTAATCCTAACAAAATTCCAATAGCTGCTAAGGTAATGAAGTCAGATTTCAAATTTCTGATTTCGGATTTTTCTATAATTTCAGGTTTACTCATAAAGACTATCGCTCCCAAGAAGAGAAAGAAGAATAGGGTCTCCGTTAGGAATTGAGAGGTGTAATGGACGAGAACAGGATCGGCGAGAGCAATGAGGGCGGCTATAATACCTGCCCTTGCCTTGAAGGTGTTCCTTCCAATCCGATAGAGGAAAAGAGGAATGAAACTTCCGAGGAATGCTTGAAAAAGTTTAAAGAAGAGAGGGACGTGTCCCACAACTTTATAAAAGAGACCCATTAAGAAAGGATAGAGGGGATGATGATAGGAGGAGCCAGGCATGAAGC
Source organism: candidate division TA06 bacterium (assembly GCA_022562655.1). GTDB lineage: Bacteria > Hydrothermota > DG-26 > E44-bin18 > JADFOU01 > JADFOU01. The sequence goes on along the minus strand of JADFOU010000111.1, from coordinate 6,235 downwards.
CTTTGCCTTGAGCAAAATCCAGGGCGATCCTTTCATAATGTCTTTGATCCCCAGACTCGAGGAGAAAACGGTCTCCAATTAGGAAGACATAGAGGAATCGGATCAAAAGGGCAAAGAGGAAGATGCTGATTCCAATTCTCCAATCACTGGGTAACCACTGTTTCATAAACTCTATGTATTTTTTGCGCAATCTTTTCATTGTCTAAATGTTGGACCCTTTCTCGCCCCCTCGTCCGCTGAAAGCCGTTGCGAAGAACCTCCTGAATTTTCAATGCAAGTTCTTCTGCTCTTCGAGGTGAGATGAAACATCCTTCTATATTTTGAATTACTTCTGCAACATCCCCCACATCAAAGGAAATGATGGGAAGGTTTACGGCCATAGCCTCCTTGATCACCATAGGGGAAGCCTCAAAATCGGAGGTGAGGATCAAGAGATCTGCGCTGTTCATATAGAGAGGAATCTGGGACCGAGAAATCCCGACTAATGGGATCAGACGGAGATCTGGGTTTTCCTTATTAGCGATTTGAAATGCCTCTTTTGCGATGTCATATCTCTTTTCCCTTCTCGATGGATCAGCAGAGAAGAGAAGAATTTTATCACCAAGGGGGAGATCCAATTTTCTCCTTGCCACTTTCTGTGGCAAGGGCTTAAAGAGATGTAGATCTACACCACAGGGGATGGTGAATGCATCCTCTCTTCCTAATAATGGACCTCCCTCCGGAAAGACTGAGATGACTCCATCCACTCGTCTTCCGATCCATCGTTTGAGACCCTTTGAGAAGAGAGGGATCTTCCAGAATCCATACTTGCGGACTCTCTCCAGAATACCCATCTCATTTTCGATCTCTCCTTCATGAAAGGTGAGGAGAACGGGAATGCGTTTCTGTAATTTTCCAATCAGAGCACAGTAAGTATGATGAGCATGAATAAGGGTATAATGATTTTGGTGAATTCTCTTGAGAAACTTGAGGGTTCCCCAAAAGTAGTTCATCTTATTTTTGAGACCATTTATGAAAAGGACATCTATTTTCATTCCATTCTTTCTCAAGGAGTCTACCTGCTCCTTGACGAAAATTCCGCAGGTGGAATCCCCTTTATAGGGATACATATTGGTAAACACCAAGACTTTAAATTCTTCTCTTTTTTCATTTTTGGGGTTGAGTTGGGAGGGATTGGCAAGAAGCAATCCTTTGATCACCGTCCAGAATTCATTGTAGTAACTGGAGAGCGTTTTGTGATTGATCTCTTCACTGAGTGGGGCAAAAAGTTTCTCACCATTTACAGGAGTGTAACCGAGACGATTTCCCATTTCTCGATAGAGGTTGGTCTGGGAATGGAGAGTATCTTCCAATTCAGCCTCTTTCTTTCTTGCTCGCGCTGTTTTTGGAGAAACATCCAGAAGAAATCCAATGGAAGGTCGTGGATTCACTTTTCTGAGGAGAATCCCAAAAAGGGATTGATCAATCTTTGGATGATCCGTGGTCACCCCCAGTTCCACAAAGGCATCCAAAAGATAGCGGTCACAGATGACCACTTTGCCAAAAAGGAGTGGAAGTCGGACTTGAATGAAATATTTGAGCGTCAATTCAAGAAAGACTGTGGAAAGCCAGAGGGATCTTGTCCAACTCTTATTCAGGTAAATCTTTCGCATTTCTGTTCTGTTTTTGGAAGTTTGATCTTTCCTGTAAAAAATATTGTAAAGAAATTTTCCCATCTTGATCAAAAGACCCGTAGAGAGAGAGGACCCATATCGACTCCAGACATATTGTGTTCGAATCCCACAGGTCTTGAAGGTTTTCAAAAGTTCTTTCGAGTGAGCAGTTTTTCCAGAACCATCCACGCCTGAAAAGGCGACAAGCATCGGAGGTTGAGAGCGAATCTTCAATTTCAACTCAATCCCCCATAGAAGAGTAGCGAAGATATCTCGTGGTTTTGTTTTCAACCCTCTATCCCCATCCATCCAGATTTTTTTATAATAGAGAAATTTGCTGTAGAGAAAGGAGATCGGAAAGGGCATCTCGACCTCTTTCCAGGTTCTCTCTTTTCTTCCGAGAAGAGAAGCAGGAATATTTCTTTCCTTGAGAATGGTCTTTTCAAGAAAGGAAAAGAGGGAAAGGGAGAAGATGAAACCATCCTCCCAGCCCCTTTGCCGAGCCCTCTCCAGCATCCTCTCCCAATTCAGTTTTCCCTTTGCCCAGTGGTGGACCTGAAGAAGATCTAAAAGACGGACTTTTTTATTTTCATAGAGAGAATGGGATAAGGTAACGAGACATCCAGTCTCAGGAAAGGGGAGAAGGAGATGAGGATCATCGGGGGCTTCTCTTCCTTCTTCTCCCTCTATAGAAAGGAAGGGGACTCCCCATCCAATCTGGCTGTGGAGATGAAAAGCCAGGCTGGTTTCGCCACTCACGAATCTTCGGAAGAGGAATTTCTTTGGTTCTTCAATATTCTTCAACTCTACGTAACCCAGGTCTTCCAGAATCCCTCGTGCTTCCTCCGTCTCTCCTTCTTTGATCAACACATCCAGATTCCCGCTGGTATAGGGGAAAGAGGGGAGTATTCCTCCACCCTTGAAGAGAATGGGGCGGATCCCCAGCCTCAGAAATTTTTCCTGCACCCGTTGATACTCCTCCCGCTGAATTTCAAGTTTTCTCCTCTCTTCTTCTATGGCATGATTGAAAAGCTCAGAAGAAGGGGGTTTCTTCAAAGCCAATAGGGGAAACCCATTTCTCTTCAAGAGACGGATGACTCCGATCTCATCCGTCTCTCCATCCAGGGTCTCTCCTTGAATGAGGGCTACCGCTCCTTTTAGAAGATCACTGGATTGCATCGAGAATCCTCTTGGCCACATTCTCCCAGGTATAAGGGAGAACCATCTTTCGAGTTTTTATCGTAGAGTGCTTCTTCGCCTCTTCTATCTTTATCAAAAATTGTTCCTCCTCTTCGGCATAGAAGAACCCATCCCTTTCTATGAAGAGATCAGGGAGTCCACCAAACTTTGTTGTTACCACAGGGAGGTTTGTCGCCATCGCTTCCAGAACAGAAAGGGGAATTTCAATAGAGGCGCTAGGGGATGTAACGGGGAAGAGGTAGCAGTCTGAAAGTCTATAGACCTCTTCAATGTTTTCGATATAACTTGTGAAGACCGAAATTCCTGAGGTTTCCAGTTTCTGGATGACCCCTCCATCTCTTTCAGTACTTGAACTCCCAATGAGCAATACCTGATCTTTTCCAAACTGTTGGATTCTTTCCAGTAAGTTCAGATTTCTGTTTCTGACGAGATGTCCTACATGAAGGAGGATAAAAGAATCAAGGTTAATTCCATATTTTCTTCTGATCCGCTCTCTCTCTACTGGTGTTGCAGGTTTAAATCTCTCGAGATCCACACCTCCTGCAATTTTCCGGATGCCATTCTCACGCCATCCCTTTGGGGCGATGCCTTCCGAAGAGATAAATAATAGATAAGAACCATAAGGGAAGGGAAATTCACAAGACCAGTGAGGAGTAGAGCCACGCTGAAGGCCGACCCAACCGAATGGAACTTCCTTTCCCCATTTTGCAAGGAGAATCCCTCGGATGAAACTGGGTAGCGTGAGAGAGGCTGTCGGAATATAGAGGAGGAGGTCTGGATGAAATCTTCTGATCTTCCCTCCGAGAGAAGGAGCCAGGGAATGTAAATTGACCTCCAATCGGCTCCATAAACTTTGTCTTCCACGGGTCTCCGGTCCGGAAAGGAGAAGGACCTCTGCACCTGTCTTCTGCAATCCTTCCACTAAGCCCTGGCAGAATTTTCGGATTCCTTCATCCGGTTTGCCGGTAGCTCCTTCTGAATATATTAGGATTCTCATTTTACACACATAGATCTTGTTACATCATTGAGATTAAGTCCTTCCCTTCCCGAGTGTTTACTCCTCAATTTCCAAGAATCTCAATGAATACCTTCTCCACCTTTTCACTCCGGGACTTCCAGGAGAACTCCTC
>JADFOU010000111.1:0-2243 GCA_022562655.1 candidate division TA06 bacterium | reverse complement strand
GATTACCTGACTTCCATAAAGAAAAAAAATTACGAATTGTTTTTGAAATTTCATTGGATTTGTTGAGAGATATGAACCCTCGATTGTATTGTTTCACATACTGACAAGCCAAACTTTGAGGGTTTTCACTGACACATAAAATGGGTCTCCCGGCAGCAAAATACTCAAATGTTTTACCAGGGATTTGAAGAGGTGACTCATCTCCAATGAGAAGAAGGATTGTGCTTCCTTTCTGATAGGAGATTGCTTGTGTGTGTGGGATCGGACCTAAGAATTGAACAATCTCCTCTAAATTCTGGGATCTTACAATTTCTCGATCCTCGGTTGAAACATCGCCTGCAATAACGATTTCAAGATTTAAGTCACTTAGAGACTTCAATGACTCAAAAAAGGGATGATGGTTTCGAATTTCCTTGTTGTAAAAAATACCTGTATAGACGATTCTAAATTTGTTCGATGTGTTGGGTTCTATTGTGTGGTAGAGTTCTTCATCAAAACCCTGTCCAATGACACAAATTTTTTCGTCAGAAAGGAACGGGAAGTTTTTCAAGTAAGCGTTTTTCGTCGCCTCGTTAGTCACAATAATTCTGTCCATCCATTTTAAAAGGTTGGACTCAAGCCTTCTGTTGATCTGCTCCTTTAAGGAGGAGGGGTTGATGTTGTGTCCAATGGACCACGGATCTCCATAATCTGCAATCCAAAAGCATTTCGTTCTTTTTTTTAAAAGGTAACCCAGAATGTGGGAAGAGAAAGGAAACGCACTCGTGATGATGAGACGATATTTATTTTCTTTAATCAGTTGATTCCCTTTTATTAGAGCAAAAGGAAGCCACTCGATCATCCCATCTGGAATCAGAATAGGGTCAAATATTTTTCTATAGATTCCTTTTAAAAGAACTCGAATTTTTAATTTGAAAATGGGCTTTTTCCATTTCTCCAGTTCATTTTTTGGAGGAATATACTTTTTCCTGAGACTATACAGGGGACCAGGATATGTTCGTAAAATCCTGACGCGTGGAGGAAGAGACTTAATCAACATATTTCTATCTGTTTCCACAAAGGGATCAATTGTCAGAACATCGAATTTCCACCCTTTTTGTGCAAGAAATCTGATGAACTGGATCCACCGTATTCCACGACCTCCTCCTACAGGTGGAAAAGAGGGAGTGACTAAGAAGATATCTCCTTTTTTTCGAACTTTTTTCTTTTCATCCTTCTGAATTGTCGTTCCTTTCATTTTAGCAATCAATAAGAAGTAAGTGGCATATTGGGGAAATCGCTTTGCCAAAAAAAATCGGAAAGGATGATACGGCGATATAAATCTTCTTACAATTTCTTCTTTTGGAAAACCCCAATAGATTCCCTCTAAGTCAAGAACAAGAAAGCCCAATTTATCTAACTTCTTTAGAATTTCGTCCAGTGAATATTCCCTCAAATGGTCTTCCACCATGAACTCTTTCTTTCGTCCAAGTAGTTGTCTGATACGATTTCTAAAACGATCTCTATTGGGTACTGTGAGGAAGAATAATCCATTGGGTTGAAGGATTTTTCGTACAACTTTTAAAGCTTTTTCATCTTCTTTTAAGTGTTCAATGACTTCTGAGATTAAAACTGCTTTAAATTTCTTTCCATTGAAGTACTCTGATAACTGGAAAAGATCAAGTTTCTTAAATGCTCTATTTCTCTTCTGGGCATTTATATTTATTGCAACATCCAAAGCTCCTCGATCTGTATCAATGGATTGACATTCAATATCATCCGGAAGAAGGAACTCCACAACTCCCTTTCCACAGCCAATATTAAGCAATTCCTTAATCCCATACTTCAAGATCGTTTTCTTCAGAGCGAGATATTTGAGGTTGTGATTCAAATCATAACCAAAACGATGGCTAAGATCTGTGCAACGCTCAAGATCTTCTATAGATTTAGTTTCCATCAGCAAAGAATTTGAAAAATAACATATTCTCTACAGACTTTCTCTTTTTCTTTTAATTTCTTCATAGATTTTCATAATCCTCTCGGCATTTCTGCGCCAAGTATACTCTTTTAGAATATGAATTCGGAGTTGTTTTCCGATCTTTTGGGCTATATCTGGATTGTTGATGAGATAAAGGATTGCATCTGCAAGGCTTCCGGCATCGCCTGGACGGAATAGAATAGCTGTCTCGTTATGACGAAGCAATTCTCGAATCACTGGGAGGTCAGATGAAATGACCGGTTTCCCCATTGCTCCATATTCAAAA
>JADFOU010000110.1:396-6832 GCA_022562655.1 candidate division TA06 bacterium | reverse complement strand
CGATTCCTTCTCGCACCACGTTCGCCCGGAGCTCTCCCCGGATCGTACGACCATCCGCCAAGTCAACGACAGCCCGGATGCGGATCCGGCCGGTTCCTTGAACCTCGAGGCCTTCGATTCGGGCAGGGAGACCCGTGACGGAGGGGATCGTCGGGGGAACCACAAGCCCCGCGGGCTTGTTTAAAACTAAATAATCATTATCCTCAAATAAAATTTCTATCTGCATCTTGAATCATGAATCTTAATTCTTGAATCTATAATATTCTAATATTCCATAGAATATTAGAATATTAGAATGTTAGAATGTTAGAATGTTAGAATATTAGAACATTCTAACATAACCATTAACCGATTATGGAAAAGTGAAGAGTTCTGAAGACCAAGAGAAGGTGATGTCTCTCACCGAGCATCTGGAGGAGTTAAGGTGGAGAATCCTGAAGTCCCTCGGTGCGATTCTCCTATTTGCCGTTCTCTCTTTTCCTCTTTCACCGAAAATGATTGAACTCCTCGCCAGACCCGTGGGCGAATTCTACTTCTTTGCTCCAACCGAGGCGCTTCTCATCCGGTTCAAATTGGCTTTTGCCATGGGATTGGGACTCGCCGCTCCGGTCATCCTCTATCAGACATGGGCCTTTATCATTCCTGCCCTCACTCGAAGGGAACGGAACTATGCCCCCCCTCTTGTCTTCTTCTCCACCCTCCTTTTTGGAACCGGAATCGCCTTCGCTTATTTTTTCCTCCTTCCCGTGACTATAAAAGTTCTCCTCTCATTTGGAACGGAGAGCCTCAAAGATCTTTTGGGAGTCAACCGATACCTCACCTTTGTCCTGTGGACCCTCATCGGCTGCGGCGTTGTCTTTGAACTTCCGGTGGTCATCTTCTTTCTCACCCGCCTCGGTCTTGTCACTCCAAGGTTTTTAATCCAAAGATGGCGGGAGGCGCTTCTTTTGATCCTAATCCTTGCGGCCGTAATCACACCTTCCATTGACGTCGTCACCCAAATTCTTCTTGCTCTCCCCCTCACCTTCCTCTATTTGATCAGCCTCCTGGTCGCCGTGCTGGCAAAAAAGAGAAGCTCTTCTACTCTTTAAGGTCCCCTTTTCTAAGAGGTCATTCCAGAGTTTCCGTTTAAAAAAGGCTTGACTTCCCTCAGAGGCATGCTTATACTGTATACGTCTATCCCACATGGAGGTGGAAGAATAAATGGCAGTGAAGATTAGACTGAGAAGAGTGGGCAAGAAAAAAGCTCCAACCTATCGCATCGTGGTCGCAGACTCGAGATCCCCCCGCGAGGGTCGTTTTATTGAACAGGTTGGTCATTATGATCCCAGAAGATTTGAGGTTTTCCAGATCCAGCAGGATCGCATCCAGTTCTGGATCAGTCGGGGTGCCAAGCCTACTTCCAGAGTCCTGCGATTGATGGAACGGGCGGAAAAAGCGAAAGAAACGGAGAAGGAAGCTCAGGATGAAGGAGCTGATTGAATACATCGCCAAGGCTCTGGTGGATCAACCGGACCAAGTTAAAGTGACAGAAGTGGATGGGGAACGAACTGTGGTCTATGAGCTCCGAGTCGCCCAGAGTGACTTGGGGAAGGTCATTGGAAAAGAAGGGAGAACAGCTAAGGCGGTTCGAACGATCGTCACCGCCGCCTCTATGAAGGCGGGGAAAAGGACTGTCCTGGAAATTCTTGAATAGATGGAGAGAGACCTGATCGCCATCGGAATGATCACAAAGGTTCATGGAACTGAAGGAGAAGTGTTAGTTCATCCGTACACGGATGAACTACCTTCTCTTCTCGAGTTGAACCAGGTCTATCTTAAGGGGGAGGAGGGAAGGAAGGTTGAGGTCCTTCAAATTCGGAATGATCGGAGAGGGGTTCTTCTAAAACTCCGAGGGGTGGAGGAGCGAGAAACTGCCCAAAAGATGGTCGGAAAAACACTGGGGGTAGAGAGAAAAGATCTCCCTCCCCTTCCTTCAGAAATCTATTTCACCTTTGAAGTTATCGGTCTAAAGGTCGTCACAGAATCTGGTGAGAATTTAGGAGAAATTGCGGATGTCTTGAAATTCCCTGCACAAGATGTCTATCTCGTGAAGGATGGAGTGAAAGAGACCCTCATCCCTGCCATTGATACGATTGTAAAGAAAATTGACCTGGAAGATCGAAAGATGGTGATCTCCCCCATGGAAGGACTCTTTTAAGGAAAATTCAAAATTTAAAATGAACAAATCAGGGACAGTTGCAGAGCGCAGTGGACCGAATCGGACAACTGCAGACTGCTACTTGAATTTGAAGTGCATTTTTGAATTCTTCTCTACTCATGAAGATTGACATCATTACCATCTTTCCCCAAGTGTTAACATCCCCTTTTGCAGAGGGGATTGTTCATCGTGCCTGCGAAAAAGGTCTTTTAGAGATCGGGATTACCAATTTGAGAGAATTTACAACAGACCGCCATAAGACGACCGATGATCTCCCCTTTGGTGGAGGAGGGGGAATGGTGATGAAGCCCGAGCCCATCTTCAAGGCGGCCCATTCCTTGATCAATAATTCCTCATCCCAACCCAGGACAATCCTCCTCTCTCCCCAAGGACGCACTCTCGATCAAACCCTCTGTAACCAACTTTCTCAAGAAAACCATCTTATTCTGATATGCGGTCGCTATTCCGGGGTGGATGAACGGGTGAGAAAGCATCTCATCACCGACGAGATCTCGATTGGGGACTATATTCTATCAGGAGGAGAGGTCTGTGCTATGGTTCTGGTAGAGGCGGTGGTTCGCCTCCTTCCGGGAGCCCTCGGGAATGAGGAATCGGCACAAGAGGATTCCTTTCAGTCAGGTCTCCTGGGTGGACCTCGCTACACGCGACCACAGGAATTTCAAGGCCTACCCATTCCCGAGATTCTTCTTTCAGGCGACCATGAGAAGGTGCGGGTCTGGAGAAGAAAGGAGGCTCTACTCCGAACCCTTCTGAGACGCCCTGACCTTCTGGAAAGGAACAAATTAACAGAAGAAGACCAGGCGATCCTGGAAAAGATACGGAATGGATCAGCGGATTAAGCGGATTGAACAACAGTAGCAGTGGCAATGGCAGTAGCAGTAGTTGTATGGGTCCCGCCAAGGCGGGAAGTCTGCCCAGTATCAATAGGTCAGCGGATTAAAGATTTATATAGTAGATCAGAACTATTTACCAATAACCAGTTACCAATTTTCAATTCGTATACATGGATATACTTCAAGAGATTGAGAAGGATGGATTGAAGGCGAAGATCCCCGATTTTTCCCCAGGGGATCTCGTTCGAGTCTATTCCAAGATTATAGAAGGAGAGAAAAGCAGAATTCAGCGATACCAGGGGACCGTGATCCAGCGAAGGGGGTCTGGTATTCGGGCGACCTTCACCGTTCGAAAAGTGACAGAAGGGATAGGTGTAGAACGGATCTTCCCTCTCCATTCTCCCCTAATTACCAAGATCGAAATCCTGAAGAGGGGGAAGGTGAGAAGGGCAAAACTCTACTATATAAGAAAAAGGGTAGGAAAAGCTGCAAGAATCGAAGAGAAGCGGGAGTAATGCTTCGTGCCGAAAAACGGTTTTGGAAGAGAGGTTTCCGATATATTGCGGGGGTGGATGAGGTTGGGCGGGGTCCCCTCGCGGGCCCGGTTGTCGCCGCTGCTGTCATCCTTCCGAGAGGCGTGGATCTTAAAGGGGTAAAAGACTCCAAATGCCTCACCCCTGAGGTGCGGGAGAGACTCTTTTTAAGAATCATTCAGAAGGCCGTTGCAATTGCCTTCGGCAGAGCAGATCATCCTCTGATCGATCAAGTCAATATCCGGCAGGCCAGTTTTGTAGCGATGAAAAGGGCTCTCTACCACCTCACCATTCCACCGGATTATGTCCTTGTAGATGGATTCCCGATTCCGAATCTTCTCTACCCTCATACTGCGATCATTCGAGGAGATCAATTCTCTCTCTCCATCGCTGCCGCTTCTATCCTTGCCAAAGTTTTTCGAGACCGTTTGATGGAGGAGTATGATCTCAAATTTCCTCAATATGCATTTGCCCGCAATAAAGGATACCCTACCCCTCAACACCTGCAAGCCCTTCAAAAACACGGTCCTTGTGAGATCCATCGTAGATCTTTTCGTCCAGTTCAGATGAAAATCTGATCGGCGGATTACACGGATGAATCCGCAAAATCAATGATCAATAAAGTAGTCGGAAAGGAAGGAGAGGAGAAGGCGGCCCATTACCTGGGAAAAAAGGGGTATCAGATCCTGGAAAAGAATTACCGGTGGGGAAGAGGAGAGATTGACATCATATGCAAAGAGAGGAATCGGATCATCTTTGTCGAGGTGAAAACCCGAAAAAACTTGAATTTCGGCGATCCCGTTGAGGCAGTGGACAGAAGAAAACAGAGGCAGATTGTCAAAATCGCAGAAAGGTACTTGGTCGAGAAAAGATTATACGACAAGATAGACTGCCGTTTTGATGTCATTACTCTCATCGAGAATAAAATTGAACATATCGAGGATGCGTTTCGTGTTGAATAGGAAGAAGATTGGGAGTGAAATCTATCTAAATAATTTGTTCAGGTTGGAACTTTTTGTTATATTTTTGAGTATAATGGGTAAAGGGTAGGAAAGTTAGACAGAAGGATTGAGAGATTCTAACCTTCAAAACGGATAAGGATAAGAAGATGAATACGATAGCCATTGCAACTTTGATTTTCGCCCTCTCTTCCGGCGAAACAGTAAAGACGGAAAAGGTTTCCTACGCTCCAGATTTTACCCTGAAAACACTCTCTGGAGATACGGTGACTCTTTCTGATTTAAAGGGAAAGGTGGTCCTGGTGAATTTCTGGGCAACCTGGTGTGGGCCCTGTCGGAGAGAACTCCCTGGATTTCAAAAGACCTATAAGAAGTATAAAAAGAATAAAGATGTCGTTTTTCTTGCCGTCAGCGTAGATAGGAAACAGAAGGTCGTGAAGCCTTATATTAAAAAGAACAAATATACCTTTACCGTTCTCTATGGGGAGAGACAAACTTCAATAGACTATAAGGCCTTCTCCATCCCCTACCTTGTTGTCATAGATCGAAAAGGCCAGATCCGCTTCAAGCATAAAGGCTATAACCCTCGATCCGACCAAGTTGCATTCCTCAGCGCTGAGATTGACCAACTGTTGAAAGAGAAAACAACCAGAGCCAAAAAAACAAGATCTAAGAAATTCTGAATCTCAAAATTATACCCAATGACAGTGTTCAGCCCGCCTTACCGGAATAGAACTGTCACACTGTCAAGTCGCAGATCCTGCACGTATCTGCAGGGCACCGAGCCAATATCTCGTTGAAATTACTTCAATCTCTTTTTGATTTCCTGATATTCCGCCTCTCCAAGGGGGCGGTTTTTTGGACTTGGAGAAAACCCCGCAATCTTGGCTTTCACCTTGGCGATTCGCTCGGACGTGGGCGGATGAGAAGACAGAATCTTCTTCAGCGTACTGGGGGGATTTCCTTCCAGGGATTTCAAAATCTCGAGAAGTTGAACCATCCCCTCGGGGTTGTGCCCCGCTTTATAGGCATAATCGGTCCCATAATCATCCGCTTCAAACTCCATTGGTAACGGTAGCGGTAGCAGCGTTCACATCAGTTACAGTGATAGAACGAACAATACCCTGAAGTATGCTAACTGCACTAGCGGATGTAACAGCTCGACAAATTGGGTCACAGTAAGGGTTCCCGATCCATGGAATGATGTAGGATTCTGGAACTCCATAGCTGTGGGTGTTGCAGATACTGTTCACATCAGTTACTCTGCCTCCGACTCACAATGCAATTTTAAGGCACTGAAATATGCTAAGGGAAAGCCGTAAATTGAGTTGGGAATAACAAAAATCAAAAATTAAATTGAAAATTGCATATTAATGGAGGGAAAAATGAATAGAATAGGAATCTTGTTGTTGACAGTCTGGGTTCTTGGAGGCATTGACAGTGTTTATGCTCAACCCCAGCCTGGGAGCCCCTGGCCTATGATTCATCACGACCAATTCCACACTGGTAGAAGCATCTACAATGGACCGGAGACCCCCACGCTAAAGTGGACCTTTATAACTGGTAGTTCTATAAGATCCTCTCCAGCTATCGGAGCGGACGGAACCATTTACATCGTCTCCCAAGATGGATATCTTTATGCGATTAACCCTAACGGAACTGAGAAATGGCGTTTTTCACTCGGAGCAGCAGTGGAATCCTCTCCTGCCATTGGTGCGGACGGAACCATCTATGTCGGAGCTGATTTTCCCTTCTTCTTTGCAGTTAATCCTAATGGAACTGAGAAATGGACTTACGATATGGGGGCGGTAACATGGCCAAGCCCAACTATCAGTCCGGAGGGGAGAGTCTATGTTGGAGCTTATGGACATGGTACCTTTTATGCCCTCA
>JADFOU010000110.1:0-386 GCA_022562655.1 candidate division TA06 bacterium | reverse complement strand
GTGGTGGATGGTGGCTCTATGATGCTCCAACTATAGGTCCGGATGGTACGATTTACATTCTTTCTGAAAACGGTTATCTATATTCCTTCACCTCTACAGGTTCTCTCCTGTGGCAGTATTTTATCGGTGTAGGCGGTGGCACTTACCGAGGTAGCACTTCTTTCTCGATAGAAGATAGTTCGCTATACACGGGAGGAATCGACGGTAACCTCTACTCCCTCACTCCTGAAGGCACCCTTAAATGGACTTTTTCCACAGGAGGAAGGATCAACGCCGCTCCGGCTATTGGCATTGATGGAACCATTTACTTTGGATCCGACGACTCCACTTTCTATGCTCTTTATCCCAATGGCACTCTGAAATGGAGTTTCCCTGTACTCGGAAAG
>JADFOU010000109.1 GCA_022562655.1 candidate division TA06 bacterium | reverse complement strand
GGAATCTCGTGGTTTTTTATTCATTCCTCCTTCGTCAGCAGATTTTTATTGCACCGTAGAACGCAGAGAACACAAAATATTTATTCACCACAAAGACACAAAGTGATAAATTATTGATTGTAACTGCCACTGCTGAGTGCGCTCCGTCGCGTGCCGTCGCCAAAGTGGCTTTGGCACGTCGGAGACCGAAGCTTTGGCCCGGCCTTCGCAGCCGCTTCGGCGCCTGCCTGCCGGCAGGCAGGGAGTTGGCAGCGTCGGTGACTTCTGCAACTGTCATTTTACCGCTTTCATTCTTCTCCTTCATCTCCGCTCAATCCCCTCTTCCTCCACACCACATAGATGGCAGGGTAGATGAGGAGCTCCATGATGAAGGAGGTGAAGATCCCTCCGATCATAGGAGCGGCGATCCGCTTCATCACATCCGCTCCCGCTTCATGGGCACCCGCCCACATAATGGGGAGTAATCCCATGACAAGACATGCGACGGTCATCATCTTGGGTCGGACACGCTTCACCGCTCCGTGCATGACCGCTTCTTTCAGATCGGCTAAGGTCTTCATCTTCCCCTTCCGTTTCCAATCCTCATAGGCGAGGTCAAGGTAGAGGAGCATCACGACGCCGGTCTCCGCATCCACCCCTGCCAGGGCGATCATTCCGACCCAGACGGCGATGGACATATTGTATCCCAGAAGATAGAGAAACCAGACGGCGCCCACCAGGGAGAAGGGGACGGCTAAGAGGACGATTCCCGTCTTGATCACCGAGCGGGTGTTGATGTAGAGGAGGACGAAGATGATGAAGAGGGTGAAGGGGAGAACAAAGGTCAACCGCTTCATCGCCCTCTCCATATATTCAAACTGCCCGCTCCAGCCCAGGTAGTAGCCCGGCGGGAGTTCGACCTCTTTACGGATCAGAGTCTTTGCTTCTTTGACATAACTCCCGATATCCCGACCGGTGAGGTCCACATAGATCCACCCGGTGAGCATCCCGTTCTCGTTTTTGATGACGGGAGCTCCCGTGGTTAACCGGATCTCCGCCAACTGCCCCATGGGGATTTGGGCCCCGGTTGGAGTGGCGACCAAAATCCGCTTCAGTTTTTCAGGATTGTCCCGGAGTTCTCTCGCATAACGGACGTTGATAGGATATCGCTCCCGACCCTCAATGGTGACGGAGATGTTCTTTCCCCCCACAGCGGTCTCGATGACATCCTCCACGTCCCCAACCGTCAGTCCATAGCGGGCTGCCTCTTCACGGCGGATGTTGAAGTCCAGGAAGTAGCCTCCGGTGACCCGGTCGGCATAGACGGACCGGGTCCCCTCGATCTGGGGCAGGATCCCCTCAATATGTTCGCCGATCTCCTGGATGATTTTCAGGTCAGGACCATAGACCTTGATCCCGATGGGCGTTCGGATCCCTGTGGTGAGCATATCAATCCGGGTCTTGATGGGCATGGTCCAGGCGTTGGTCGTTCCGGGAAAGCGCATCTTCCGATCCATCGCATTGATCAGTTCCTCCCAGGTTCGGGGTTTTTCCTCGGGCCAGAGGAGAGCAAAGAGAGGTTTTAGCCAGGATGGAGCCCAGGAGGAATACCATCGTTCGTGATGAATTGGAGGCCACTCCTCATGGGGTTTCAGATGAACCGTCGTTTCCACCATGGAGAGGGGGGCTGGGTCTGTCGGAGTACGCGCCCTGCCGATCTTCCCGAAGACGGTCTCAACTTCAGGGAAGGATTTAAGAATTTTATCCTGGACTTGGAGCCACTGGCGGGCTGTCTCGATAGAGATCCCCGGGAGGGTTGTTGGCATGTAGAGGATGTCTCCTTCATTTAACGGGGGCATGAACTCCGATCCCAGACGGAGATAGACCGGGATGGCAGAGAGGACTATAAGTCCAGAGACGATTATTGCCGTTTTTCGCCATCTGAGGATCCGCTCCAGGACGGGTTCGTAGGTTCGAAAGAGGAACTGGCTCACGGGATGACGATCTTCATGGTGGATGGTTCCGGCGATCAGAAAGTTGAGGGGACGGGAGAGGAATTTGGGTCCGAATCTCCGATTGCGACCAGGCTTGACAAAGATCTGCATCAGGACGGGGACGAGGGTGATGGCGAGGAGGGCGGCGAAGAGCATAGAGAAATTCTTGGTAAAGGCTAAAGGCTTGAAAAGACGCCCCTCCTGGGCTTCTAAGGCAAAGATGGGCATAAAGGAGACGGCGATGACCAGGAGGGAGAAGAAGAGGGGACGCCCCACCTCCTGGGTGGCGTGGAGGAGGACCTCGGAACGATCTCCCTTCTTCCCCCCACGCTCCCACTCCTCAAGGCGTTTGTGACCGTTCTCCACCATAATGACAGCCGCATCCACCATCGCCCCGATGGCGATGGCGATCCCTCCCAGGGACATCACATTTGAGGTGAGGTTCATAGAGATCATCGGAACGAAGGAGAGGAGGGCTGCAATGGGGAGGGTGAGGATGGGGACGAGGGCGCTCCGGAAGTGCCAGAGGAAGAAGATGATGACGAGACTCACGATGAGCATCTCCTCGAAGAGTTTGCGGGCGAGGGTCTTGATGGATCTGTGGATGAGACCGGAGCGGTCATAGGTTGTGACGATCTCCACTCCAGGTGGGAAGGCAGGCTTCACCTCTTCCAATTTTGCCTTGATCCGGTCAATGACCTTCAAGGCGTTCTCGCCATAGCGCATCACCACGATGCCTCCGACCACTTCTCCCATTCCATTAAATTCAGCAGCCCCCCGACGCATGTCCGGTCCGAATTGGACTCGTGCGATGTCCTTTACCAGGACAGGTGTCCCTGTATTTGGATTGAGACCAATGGGGACATTTTCTACATCCTCGAGGGATTTGATGTATCCCCTGCCCCGGACCATATACTCGGTCTCTGCCATCTCAATCACCCGTCCACCCACATCATTGTTGGAGCGCTGAATGGACATGATGACATGCTTGAGGGGGATGTTGTAGGCAGCGAGAGCGTCGGGGTCGATATTCACCTGATACTGCTTCACAAACCCGCCTACGGAGGCGACCTCTGAAACTCCCGGAACCGATTCCAGCCAGTAGCGGAGATACCAGTCCTGAAAGGTCCTCAGTTCTGCGAGATCATGCTGACCCGATGTGTCGATGAGGGCATACTCGAAGACCCAGCCGACTCCCGTCGCATCCGGTCCTAATACGGGGTTAACCCCTGGGGGAAGGTTCCCGGTAATCTTGCTGAGATATTCCAAGATACGGGATCTTGCCCAGTAGATGTCCGTGCCGTCCTCGAAGATGACATAGACGAAGGAGAGGCCGAAGAAGGAGTATCCACGGACCACACTCACCTTAGGAGCAGCAATCATGGAGGTGACGATGGGATAGGTGATCTGGTCCTCCATCAGGTCAGGGCTTCTTCCGGGCCATTCGGTGAAGACAATGACCTGGACATCAGAGAGGTCGGGGATGGCGTCTAATGGAATATTGTAGAGGGACCAGAGCCCCAGGGCGATGGCACTCACGGTGCCAAGGAAGACGAAAAAACGATTCTTGACCGACCACTCGATCACTTTTTCAATCATGATAAACTCCTTTGGATAAGCGAACAGCCGTCAGCTTATAGATATCAGCGTAGTCCTGAAAACTCATCGCTGAGTGCTGCATGTTATTTTTCAAAGTGAAATTTGAATTTTGAATTTACCATTCATCATTCACCAATCACCAATCACTGTTTTTCCTAATGTTGATGTCCGGTTGCGGCCTTGACGGCAGCCCGGAGTTTGCTCTCCGAATCTATGAGGAAGTTGGCACTGGTCACGACCCGCTCCCCTTCAGAAATCCCTTCCAGCACCTCAAAATAGTGGTCCACTCTTGCCCCCAGTTTGACCTCTCGGGGCTCGAACTTCCCGTCTCCTTGATCTACGAAGACCACCTGCCGGATTCCTGTGTCCAGAACGGCCCCCTCGGGGAGAGCCAGTTTGCTCCCTATATCTGCCTCGATCTGGACATGGGCATACATCTCCGGCTTCAGTCTGCCCTCTGAGTTGAGGAACTCCAGCCGAACCTTCACCGTCCGGGTCTTGGGATCCAGCGTGGGGTATATATAGGTCAACTTCCCTATGAGAACCTCTCCCGGGGAATAGGGGAGGGAGACCCGTGCTTCCTGTCCCTCGTGGATGAAGGGGACCTCATATTCGTAGATATCGGCGTAGATCCAGACGGTGGAGAGGTCGGCGATCACATAGAGGTGCATTCCCGGAGAGATAAAGAGCCCATGTCGTGCCATCATCTCCACGACATACCCTTCGTGGTGGGAGTGTAGGATTGTGGTCGTCGGAACTTTTCTGCTTCGCTCCAGTTGTCGAATTTGGTCTTCGGTGATATTCCAAAGGAGAAGGCGACGGCGGGTTGCTTCCAGGAGAGACTTTCCTCCAGAGGAGATCTCATCAAAGGGAGCCTTCGACAGGGTTTCCTGAGCTTTCAAAGCCAGAAGGTATTCCTCCTGGGTGGAGACCAGATCCGGGCTGTAGAGGGTGAGGAGGGGTTGACCCTTTTCGACCCGTTGCCCAACATGGTCCACATAGAGTTCCTCCACCCAGCCGGTCAATTTTGTATGGGCATGGTAGAGACGGGTCTCATCATAATCCACCCTCCCAACCGTTCGGATGGTCTTGGAGAGGGGACGGACAATCACCTCCTCGGTCTTTACGCCAATGAGTTGCTGTTTCTCCAGGCTGATCCGCACTGTCGCCCGTCCTATTTCAGCGTGGAATTCCATCTCCTCTTCTTCTTCCTCGATGGCCACCAGAGTCATCTGGCAGATGGGACACTCTCCGGGTTGGTCAGAGATGAAGGTCGGGTGCATGGGGCAGTGATACTGTGCTTCCCCCTTCTTCTTTGCCACCTCTTGATGTCCTTCGTGTCCCCCGTTCCCTGCCTTATTTCCTTGACCACAACTCATGAGAAGAAAGGGAAGTGTCAAAATCAGCAAGAAAAGGATTTTCTTCATCTCATACCTCCTTGAACTTTTAAATTTTTGGTGGTGTAGAATATGGTTGCCTTCACTGTAGGGGCGAACCTGTGTGTTCGCCCTCGGGGTTGGGCAGACACTTAGGTCTGCCCCTACAATATCATCCATTGATTATTCCAATAAAAAGACTGGCACAAATGGCAGAAATCTTTAGATTTTCTAATTTTGCATTGTTAGTTCAGTTCCACTCCCACCACCGCCTCCAACTGGGCGAGAGCCTTCTCATAGTCCACCAGTTCCTCATAATAGTCCAATTCGTCATCAAGGAGAGTGATGAAGTTGTCGAGGAGGGTGAGAAAGTCCACCTTTCCCACCTCATACCCCGCAATGGCGGATTCGAGGGCGAGGCTCGCCAGGGGGACGATGCCTGAGCCGATGAGGTCTACGAGTTTACTGGCGGTCGTAGCTCGGAGATAGAGGTCCTTCACGTGGAAGTGGACGCGATGTTTTACATTTTCGTAGTCTTGTTGGGCAGATCCGAGGTTGGACCGGGCCTCCCGAACACCATAATTCTCCTTTGACCAGAAGTAGATGGGGAGAGAGACCCCCACATTGAAAATCCAGATCTCCGGAAAGTCTCCCCGATCCATCCGCCCTGCGCTCACAGTGAGGTCAGGGAAGTAATTCCATTTGGAAAATGCCAGAGAGGCTTCGTTTTTTTCTATCTCATACTTCGCTGCTTTTAGGGCAGGAGCCGCCAGCAATGCCATCTCATATAGCTCCTCCAGACTCCACTTAAAGGTTTGTTTTTCAATCTCTGCGGGTCTGCCCAGGGGAGTCTCGGGTGGACGGCTTAACAGACTGTTTATCAGGGCTTCGAACCTACCTCTCCGTTCTTCCAGCAGGGCGAGTTTTTCTAAAAGACGGGAAACCTCCACCTGAGCCTTGAGTACGTCCTGCTGGATCCCTTTTCCTACTGCATATCTGATTTCGGTAGTCTTCTCGAACTTCTCTAAGAGATCTTTATTTTTCGAAATGGTCTCGATGGATTGGTGGGCGAGGTAGAGGTCGTAGTAGGCCATCTTTAGCCTTGCCACGACATTCAATTCCGTTCCTCGAGCGATCTCCTCCATCCTTCGGGCAGTCTTAGATGCCATGTTTCCCTTGGCGAGGAGTTTTGTCGGGAAGGGGATCTTTTGAGAGGCAGAAAACCCCCTCATGGACATCAGGTCTTCCCCTACGGTGATTTCATCAAAAGGGTTTCCTGAATTCCTCAATGTGTAGGAGACCACAGGATTCGGAAGGGCTCTCATTTGGGGCACCCTTGCCTTTGCTGCCTGCCATCGTTCACGAGCAGCCAAAATCCCTGGATTCTGTGCCCGAACTTCACGAAGCAAGGACTCTAAATCAAGCCTCTCCTCTCCCCAAACACCCAAGGGCAAAACAATAGAGAAAAGGAAAAAAGCAGGGAGAAACCACTTTTTCTCCATAAGACACCTCTTTTTTTAATCAGCGCCTGCCGCCTGCCTGCCGCGTGATCGCCTTGTGGTCCCAATCGTAATCGAACCCGCGCAGCGAGAGCTTGAAGCCGTTCTTTCCGGCCGCGGCGCCGTGGCACGCCCCCGTGCTGCATCCCGAGTTGGACAGCTACCGGTTACCTTAATGGAGCTACCACGTTTCCCGGATTTTTCCAGTGGCTTGCATCACCACAAAATATTGCATGGGTAAATTTTCTCAATGAGTGGGGATTATTACTTATAGGCATCGCTCTTATCGTCGGAGTTTCAACTCGTTTTATCTCAATTATGGGAATTATTTTAATGAGTGTATGAAATGATTATTACATAAACAAAAATGGGATATGTAATTGTATATATACGGAATGGGAAGAGAGTGATGCACAACCGTACACTCACTCCTTATTTTAGGTTTCCTTCACAGGCAATTAATTATGTGGAGAGGGCTATGGGTAATAGTCCTTATGTTAAGATTATTAAGGTTGAGAAGTGAGTGTTAGTTGTTTTTCTT